>NZ_JAUBQS010000027.1:0-94554 GCF_036701355.1 Microcoleus sp. Pol12B3 | reverse complement strand
GCCGTGTGCAGTGAAAGTTGCAAGCACGGTTCCGAATGGGAGGGAGAGGATAGTAATATCTTCTCTCGACCCTAACCGGGCGTGAGCGCGACTGTAAGCGCTGGCGTCACCTGGATTGTCAAGGAGAAGTTTTTTGCCCACGGGGTTGGGGTTAGCAGCGATGTAGTGGTACTGCAAGTAACGGGCAGCAGTTGTTTTTGGCGTGTAGGATGCCAGAACGGGGGAACCCTCGTTAGTTCGCGTTAGTTTAGTTAAAAATTCTGTCCGGTAGAAAATATCAATTTTTGCGTCAAAATCCGCTGGTACTGTTGATTGTTCAAGTTGGCGGTAGGCTGTCTTGAACTCCTGCATGGCACCGACTACTGTTAGGTCTTCACTTAAGGTTTGACTATGGTGGTAAAGGCTTTGAAAATAATCGTGGATTTGATCCGTTTTGGCTGCCCGAAGACTGGTTAATTGGTTGAAGACTTTTTCGGTCAGAATCGCTTTCCCACTGCTAGAGCATATATAGGTGCTGGCGAGCATAGCGCAAAGGCTGACTACCAGCAACATAACTATGAGTTTTGTCTTGATACTTAACTGCTTAAATAATTGCATAGGATTTTTTATGCTCTTCTTTGCCTTATTTATTTTAGGTCTAAGAAATTAAAAAGTAATCTCTCACCATTAGTATCGATCGCATTTCAGGAAGCCAAAGCTTTTCTCCTCAAGAAATCGTCACACTTCTCGTATAAAAACAGACCTCAAGGTCATAAACAAGCTGGCATCAATTTATTTATTTGTGACCTCATCTTCCAAAGACTTATACTTCGATCCATCAGGCATAACAGCACCTTCGAGCAAAGCACCACTCAGGTCAGAAATGCTAACTTTAGCACCTTTGAGATTTGCACCACTTAGGTAGGCACTCTTCAGGTTAGCACCACTCAAACTAGCATATCTCAAATCTGCACCACTCAGGTTCGCATATCTCAAATCTGCACAAATTAAATTAGCATTACTAAGATTCGCACTACTAAGATTAGCCTGAGTCAAGCAAGCAAAACTCACTTTTGCATGACTTAAATTTGCACCGCTAAGTTTAACATGACTGATATTAGCATTATCTAAATTGGCATAACTCAAATTAGCATTACTCAAGTCGCTTTCCATCAAATTGGCTTTACTGAGATTGGCATGAGGGAGATTAATATCTACTAACTCCGCACCAGGAGCATCCAAACCTCTAAGAGAAACACCATCTTCATTTAAATCTTGGAGTGCCAGAATTCTGGCATAGCTAACTTTTACGTTGTGCGCTGCATCAACCGTACTCCAAGCTTGGTAGTGAAATTGCTTTCTGCGATCGGGTGCTTCCTTGATGAATAAAATTAAAGCAACGACAAGACTGAGAGAATCAACACTCTCCAAAACTTCTCCGATCAGGGAATTATCATCCGCCCACACATAAATTATGATGAACAGAATGGCTGAAAAACTAGCCACCAACCAGGCAGGTTGTGTCCAAAAATTATCAATAAATTTTTCTAAAATTCCTTTGAGAACTTCACCCAATCGCTGAACGAATGATTTACCCTGAAATTGCTGATAACTATCAGTTATTTTCGACAGCATTTTTTGGATAATTTTACCATCTAACTGAATAGATACTAAAGGCTTTTTCTCTTCCTCGGTTGGTGGTGCGATCGGCCTAGATTCGTTCAGTAATTGTGTCTGTGATTCTTGTGGCTGATAGTGGATGACATCTTTTTGATCTGCGACTACATTTGGTGAAGAATCTGCACCTGCGCCTTTTAACATCAAACCTGTAATTGCTCTGTAGGCATCTGTCCACGCCCGCTTGACTTCGGGAGTCCAATCTTCTTGGAGATACTGCTCAAAAGCCATCAGCAGTGCGTCTCCAACTGGCCCATAATATTTGGGAATTACCCCATAGCCGATGTGTCTGCCTCCCAAGGCCTTGAGCACTGGCTCTAAAGCTTCTGGAGAGCGGAGATTTTCTACTACCAATACCAAAGCATTTATGAGCTTTTTTTGTTGCTTTTCTAAATCGATATTAGCAAATAGTGGTTGAAATTCAGGGTGAGCAATTAAGAGGTTTTGGTAGAAGGTAACGGCAAATTCATTAGCACGAGGTTTGATTTTGTCAAAACTGCTTTCCAGTACCTCTACGGCTAATTTTGGCTCTTTTTCTGGGACTAATTCTAGTTGGTAATTAGCTGCTATACTTATCTGTTTATCGGGAATAATCTCTGTTTCTAATTGAACTTCTTCAGGTGTCGTTTGTACCCCTGCGCCTTTTAACATCAAAGCAGTAATTGCTTTGTAGGCATCTGTCCACGCCAGCTTTACTTCGGTTGTCCAATCTTGCTGGAGAGACTGCTCAAAAGCACTTAGTAGTGCGTCTCCAACTGGGCCGTAATATTTGGGAATTACTCCATAACCGATGTGTCTGCCTCCCAGTGCGTTGAGAACTGGTCCTAAAGCCTCTGGAGAACGGAGATTTTCTACTACTAAAACCAGAGCACTTATGAGCTTTTTCTGTTGCTTTGCCATATCAGTTTTGGCAAACAGGGGTTTCAACTCTGGGTGAGTTGTAAACAATTTTTCGTAGAAGCTAGCGGCAAATTCATCAGCACGAGGTTTGATTTTCTCGAAACTTTGCTCTAAAAGTTCAACATTTAAAGACATATTTTTGTTTCTCTCTTGAAAGTTGACCCTCCCTTGTCTAAAGACAGGGTTTTTTAACTATCCGGCTATGATGAATGCTTTTGATAGAGTGTTTGGAAACTGAGAGTTTGTTTGCTGACGCTAGGGCTAGATATTACAAACTTAAATTTTCCAACTCTTTGCACAGGGTAGCCATAAACTCCTCTGCATCGTTGATGCCCATTTCTCCTAAAGCTTTCCACTCTTCAGTGCTGTAATCTAAATCGAGTCCCATCACGTCTTGAGTCCAATAGGGCAAATTAGATGGGTTTTCCATTAGCTCACAGGTTATTTTTAAGATGTCTGTTCCGGTCGTCTTTTGTCTAGCTTTTGTCGCCAAGCAAAAGGAGAGCAATTTGGCTAAATTACTTTTTGGTGGGATGGCTATTAGAAATGCCATGTTTTGTGCGAGTACAAACTTGTCTAACTTCATTGGTGTATTTTTCTTGGTTAATCTTTAGGGATATCTGAAAGCAAACTTGCCCCCCGATGCACCGAGGTTTCCGAAACCAGATAGGAAATGTTGCCATTACTATTATCTGGTTCTCCTACATCCATACTTTTGGGGATAGCAGCAAGTTGGATACCCTCTTTGTAGAACCGTTGCCGAATCATCCGGATCGCGTCAGAATGGACTGTCCAAAAATCCTCTTTGTTCACCCACCCGTCGGCTTTCAGACTGATGTAATAGTCCTCAATACTCCACACTTGAGTGCTGGGGGCTGGAGCTGCTAAAACTTTGGGATGCGATTTGAGAATTTCTACGAGCAATTGCTCCACCTTACCCAAGTCTTCCTCAAAGCCAATCCGCAAGCAGTGTGTAAATTTGCGAGTGTCACTGTGACTCAGGTTTTCGATAGTGTCGCCCCAAACTGTGTTGTTGGGAACGTTAAACATCTGACCGTCAAGGCCTTTGATTTTCGTGTTAGCTAAGGTGATGGACTCTACCCATCCCCAAAGTTCGCCGAGTTTGATTTCGTCACCGACATCGAAGGGCTTGTATGCCATAATCATCAAGCCGCTGGCTATGTTGCCCAGGTTGCTTTGCAGGGCGAAGGCCAAAATGAAACTCAAACCCCCAACCAGGGCTAAAACTGGACCGAGGCTGACTTCCAGCGCTGTCAGGGCCACTAGAAACCCGACTACAACTCCGCCGCGCTTGACAAGCATCACGATAAATTGGCGCATGATTCTCGATGTGCCGCCGAATAGCTTCATCAGTCGGTAGAGGATCGCGCCGAGGATTTGAGAGACAACGATGGAGACAATCACAATCCCAACGAACTTCCCTGTATTACCCACCCAGCGCATGCCACCTTCTTCAGCTTTTGCCCAAGCCAGAAGCCGCACGCCCAAACCTTGGGTATCTTTGGTATCTATGTCGATACTCATAACTGCTTGAGTGTACTGGCGGTAGGGCTTGGGATCGCCACCTTTTTTCTCCAGTTCTTCTAAAATGGCGTTAAACCGATCGTCGATCGCCGTTAGCTGCGACTGGAGTTCGGTAACAGTGACTACGAGTTGGTTCTTTGCTGCAGAATCCGCATCGGTACTCTTTTGCAAATTTTCGGTCGTTTTTTTGAGTTCCTGTTCTTTTTGTTGGAGGTTCTGTTGGTTGTTGACGACTGCTGGGGAACCAGCAACTTTCTCTTCCCCGTTGTTTTTAATTTCGGTGTTTTCAACGGCGGCTGTGGCGTTTTCTCGATCCTGGGATGATTGTCCTGTTGCAGTAGCCCCAATATCTTTGAGGAGTTGTTTGAGGGCTTCGTCGGCTTCTTCTAGCTGCTGGGTGGCTTCCTGGTATTCCGGTGACTCGGGCTCGGCACCTTTTTGAGCTTCTTGGGCGGACTCGAAGGCTTTGATGGCTGCTTCTAGTTTTTCGATCGTTTTGGTGGCCTCAGAATAAGCTAGAGATCCGGCAACGGTCTTATCTCGATCGGCTTTTATTTTATCGAGAGTTTGTTTGGCTGTTTCTAAGTCGCCGGTTTTTTGAGCTTTTTCCAGCGTCTTATTCGATGTCTCGTCTTGTTTTAATTCGGCTTTGGTTGTTTTCGATTTCTCGACTGCTGACTGGGCTTTTTTGAGGCTTTCTTTGGCTTCTTCTACCTTTTTCGTTCCTTCTTCATATTGCCGTGAACCAGGGGCAGCACCTTTTTGAGCTTGCTCGGCCGCTTCGAGGGCTTTTTTGGCTTTTTCTAAGGCATCAACGCCTTCTTGTTGTTGGCTGATGGCTTGATTCTGGCGCTTGATGGTAACTTCGGCTTCGCTGATTTCGTGAGCTTTTTTTTGGAGTACAAGCATCCACGCTGCTGCCTCGTTTCGGAGTTCTTCGAGGGTGAGCGGCTTAACGAGGATTTTCAGTTCATCAACGGGAATATTAAAGTCTTTGGTAGTGGTTGCTGCTTTGGGGTCGGCTGGTTTCTCTGGTTCAACTTGTTCAAGCTTTGGAGTATTGGCATCGGGAGTTTGCTCTTGCTCTTGCTCTTGCGATCGCACTGGAGTCGTCCATACCACGGCAACACAAACGACTGCTGTCAGGATAATTGCTCGAATTTTATAACGTGACATTTGCTACAATCTCCCGATTTTGATATCTAACAAGTTCATTCCAGAACTATGTTTTTAAATAAAATAATGGAGGAACAGTGGAGAAAAGTAATCTATAAATTGCTCCTCTCTTGAACTTGGAAGTAACAGAAGTTTTATAAATTCTGTTATTTCCATTAATATCAACTGTGGGCGATCGCCACTTATGCTCCCACTGGAGATGCACTAGCAGATACGACGTTCAGGTTAGCAACTAACCCATAGGTTGATACGTACTCTTCTAACTCTGCTAAATCGACAGTGCCATTTTTATCGCTATCAAGAATGTTGAACAGATAATCAGTGACGTAGCTTCTAACTTCTTCGGAGCTGCGTTCGCCGGTTGTCATATCTTCGATGAGCCCTAACAACTCCGTAATTTCGGCTCGATCGAGCGACTGACTTCCATCCGTATCCAATTGCAGGAAAAGCTTTTTGATATCTTCTGTTGCCACTCTCGAAGAACGCAGTGTTTCTCTCAGTATGTCATTGCCAAATGAATTCATGAACAATATCTGTTCGACGAGGGGTATGCAGAAGAACCCCAGCGCTGCCCAAAAAACTGCATACCTTACGGCTAACGGATTTGCAGTTGCACTAACTCCGATGAAAAGAGCCGCCCAAAGGAAAAAGTTGGGATTCACAAGCAGGATATAAGCATCCCGAGCTTCTGCCTTGCTTAGCTTGCCCTTTGTCACTATTGAGGTTAATGTAGCTACTACGCGCATCGAGACAAATACCAAAGTTGCAATTGCCAATTGTTGCAGACAAGCTAGCGATCGCGCTGTATCCGTTGAGGAAAATATATCGCTGAGGAATGTTGCCGGAGTAAACTGAAACCCGGTTGCCAAAGCCATGAATGCAACAGCCAGCACACCGATAAATTTCCAGTTTTTACTGTGGTGGTTTGATTCTACAGGAGATTTGTCGCGCCAAAACTGGGCGATCGCACCCGGTATTGCCAGACCTACAATTAGAATGACACCGAAAAAGATCAGGCTGTCAACGTTAATGGGTAAATTGGCAATCTTCAATGTAGCCAGAAGCGCCAGTGGAGCAACGATTGATAGCGTTCTTGACAAAAGAGCCGACGGATAAAGATTACCGCCCCAAAGCACGGATAAAACTGGGGAAGTAAGGGCTGGCGGAACCATCCAAAATAGAACCCACAAAACTTTGTACAGATCCGCTTCAGTCTGATACAAGAGGCCAGAAAATATTAAAAATAACCCAACTGCCCATCGCACTGCCATCCACCCGTAAACTAGATACTTCACAGTAGAGGTTACTTTGCGTTTACTCGCTGCAAAGTCAATGTCTAGGTAGGTATAAAACGTTGAGGCGGCAAGACACGCAACGATTATTGCTCGAAATAGGACTGATGGAATCCCTGCTTCTGAGGTGCTGATTGCCCTTGCCAAGCTTCCCAGCAAGAAGGCGGCGGCATAGATCAAAATCGCCCACATAATTGAAAGATCGTTGATCTCTTTACGCAGGGAAGCAGCACCGCCGGATTCCTTATCGCGAAACTTGACGAGATCCACACCGCTGAGAGCTTTACCATTGGGGAGTTTCAGGTGTTTATAAGCTGTCGGCGGCAGACCGCTTAAATAAAGTGCTAGAGGCTCCAATACATATTGGTGGCACACTACTAGAACTGTTTCTCCGCGTTCCAAGTGCGGTACTATTTTGTCTTCGTAGAAACGGGCAGCGCGATAATAAACTTGGGCAATCTTTTCGCCAGCCGGGGGTGCTTCGTTGTGCGAGTGCAACATTTCCTCGAAGCCTTCGTAGCCCAGTGCTAGACGCAGCAAATTTAGGTTGCGACCTGCAAAAATGCCAAAGGATTTTTCGCTAATTCGATGATCTATCTCAACGGGGGTACTTGGCGACTTTAGTGCTTGACTTTCAGCAAGGGCGATTTCACAGGTTTGCCGTGCGCGCCTCATGTGGGAGACATATACTGCGTCAAACTTTGTACCTTTTTTCTTCAGGTCAACACCTGCACGGCGTGCCTGCAACCGGCCAAAGGATGTGAGGTCAACATCCAGAACTCCTGCAAAAATGTTGCGTTCGTTACTGGTACTTTCACCGTGCCGAATAAAGTAGACACGTCCTAGCTGTTCTGCATTGAATTCTTTTGGTGAAGCCGCAGAAGTTGTTGTAGCTGCATCGTGGAATTTACTTGTAACTTCGATCGATCCATTGTCGGTACTTTCTACCTGGTCATCTAAGTTTCTAGTGTTCATTATTTACTTTCACTACGCCTTAAACAGGATTTAGATTCTTTTCCACAATTGAAGTTTCAGACTTTTAAGTCAGACGAGTTAACGACCAAAGCACTCTGCTACGAAAGTAATGTCTTGAACCGTGCAGAGTATAGTCTGAGCCAAACTCCTCGGACTTTAGTAAGACTCACTAATTCATCAGGAGCGATCGCACAATAGACAACATGAAGACTACCCAAATCTTCAAAGGATCTAAAACAAAATTTTAGAAAAAAAGCCCAGCTCGCTCTTTCCCTCGCCAACCAAAAGATTCTTGAGATCGACACCAGCTTAAAAGCGAGTTTAGGGGATCGATCGTGAATCTAACTAATAAGTTTTGTACAAAACCTGGCCTGTCACTTGGAGAAATATCCATTTTGCGCCTACATGACAGCTAAAAAGATTATGCTAGAATCCATCAATACGCAGTCGTAGGTTGGGCACGGGCCGAGAAGAGCAATCTTCTTGCAGTCTAGGGGAGGTTGTAGGTCAGCCACCATTTGGGTCTTCCCAGTTGAAAGCCATCCTGCAACATGAGCCTGGAATCTGCAACCGCAGCCGAGTGCGGCAGATAGGTTGGGAGTGTCGCGCTAGAATAAGCAGTACGAGTTAACACTCGAACACAAACGCTCGTTGTGCGAGCGTGACCTCGAAACGGGCACATAGCAGCAGGTGATGGGAATAAATCATGTTTGAACGCTTCACAGAAAAAGCAATAAAAGTAATCATGT
The DNA here is from genome assembly GCF_036701355.1 of Microcoleus sp. Pol12B3. Classification (NCBI taxonomy): domain Bacteria; kingdom Bacillati; phylum Cyanobacteriota; class Cyanophyceae; order Oscillatoriales; family Microcoleaceae; genus Microcoleus; species Microcoleus sp. Pol12B3. Next base: position 86,261 of record NZ_JAUBQS010000027.1, on the reverse strand, counting down.
TGGCCCAGGAAGAAGCTCGCCGCCTGGGTCACAACTTCGTAGGGACAGAACAGATCCTCCTGGGTCTGATCGGAGAAGGAACCGGGGTTGCAGCGAAAGTCCTCAAATCAATGGGCGTCAACCTGAAAGACGCGCGCATTGAAGTGGAAAAAATCATCGGGCGCGGTTCCGGCTTCGTAGCAGTAGAAATTCCGTTCACCCCCCGCGCCAAGCGGGTTCTAGAACTATCCCTTGAAGAAGCTCGTCAACTCGGACACAACTACATCGGCACTGAACACCTGCTGCTGGGCTTGATCCGCGAAGGTGAAGGAGTAGCGGCTAGAGTCTTAGAAAATCTGGGAGTAGACTTGTCGAAAGTCCGCACCCAAGTGATTCGGATGCTGGGAGAAACCGCAGAAGTCGCAGCCACTGGCGGCGGCGCTCGCACCAAAACCCCAACCCTCGACGAATTTGGAGCCAACCTGACTCAAATGGCGGTCGATGGCAAACTAGACCCAGTAGTCGGACGCCAAAAAGAAATCGAACGGGTAATTCAAATCCTCGGTCGCCGCACCAAAAACAACCCGGTGCTAATCGGCGAACCCGGAGTCGGCAAAACCGCGATCGCCGAAGGTCTGGCCCAGCGAATTGCTAACAACGACATCCCAGACATCCTCGAAGAAAAGCGCGTTGTTACCCTCGACATCGGCTTGCTGGTTGCGGGGACGAAATACCGGGGCGAATTTGAAGAACGCCTCAAAAAAATCATGGACGAAATCCGCACAGCGGGTAACGTGATTTTGGTGATTGACGAAGTGCACACTTTGATCGGTGCAGGTGCGGCTGAAGGGGCGATCGACGCCGCCAACATTCTCAAGCCGGCTTTGGCAAGAGGCGAGCTCCAGTGCATCGGCGCTACCACCCTCGACGAGTATCGCAAGCACATCGAGCGCGATGCAGCCTTAGAACGGCGCTTCCAGCCCGTCATGGTCGGCGAACCCACCGTTGACGAGACGATCGAGATTCTCTTCGGCTTGCGGGAACGCTACGAACAGCACCACAAGCTGAAAATCTTGGATACAGCCCTCGAAGCTGCAGCCAAACTCTCTCACCGATACATCTCCGATCGCTTCCTCCCAGACAAAGCAATTGACTTGGTAGACGAAGCTGGTTCTAGAGTCCGCTTGATAAACTCCCAACTGCCCCCCGCAGCCAAAGAACTTGACAAAGAACTCCGCCAAGTCCTGAAAGATAAAGACGAAGCGGTGCGTTCTCAAGACTTTGACAAAGCCGGCGAATTGCGCGATCGGGAAATGACCATCAAAGCCGAAATTCGCGCTATTTCCCAAGCCAAAAAAACCGACTCGGCCCGCACCGGCGAAACCGACCCATCGCCAGTAGTCAGCGAAGAAGACATTGCTCAAATCGTGGCAAGCTGGACGGGCGTCCCGGTAAACAAACTGACCGAATCCGAATCCGAAAAGCTGCTGCACATGGAAGATACCTTGCACCAGCGCTTGATCGGGCAGGAAGAAGCAGTGAAAGCCGTTTCCCGCGCCATCCGTCGTGCGCGGGTAGGCTTGAAAAATCCCAATCGCCCGATCGCCAGTTTCATCTTCTCCGGGCCTACCGGCGTCGGCAAAACCGAACTCACCAAAGCCCTAGCCGGCTACTTCTTCGGTTCCGAAGACGCCATGATTCGGCTGGATATGTCCGAGTACATGGAACGGCACACCGTCTCCAAACTCATCGGTTCTCCTCCAGGCTACGTCGGCTACAACGAAGGCGGCCAACTCACAGAAGCAGTCCGCCGCCGTCCTTACACAGTCGTTCTGTTCGACGAAATCGAAAAAGCCCACCCCGATGTCTTCAATATGCTGTTGCAAATATTGGAAGACGGCCGCTTAACAGATGCCAAAGGTCGCACCGTGGACTTCAAAAACACGCTGCTGATTATGACCTCAAACATCGGTTCTAAGGTGATTGAAAAAGGTGGCGGCGGTCTCGGTTTCGAGTTCAGCGACAACCAAGCCGATGCTAATTACAACCGCATTCGTTCTTTGGTTAACGAAGAACTCAAAAACTACTTCCGCCCCGAATTCCTCAACCGACTCGACGAAATTATCGTCTTCCGCCAGTTGAACAAGGAAGAAGTCAAAGAAATCGCGGTCATCATGCTCAAAGAAGTGTTCGGTCGTTTGACAGAACAGGGAATCACTCTGGAAGTGACCGAAAAATTCAAAGAACGGCTGGTAGAAGAAGGCTACAACCCCAGCTATGGAGCCCGACCCCTGCGCCGCGCCATCATGCGCTTGCTGGAAGACAGCTTGGCTGAGGAAATCCTTTCTGGCCGCATCAAAGACGGCGACACCGCTGTTGTGGATGTGGGCGAGGACGGAATTGTTAAGGTGCTGCAAGGTCAAAAGCGGGAATTGCTGCCCCAAGGCGCTGAGTAAGTTTGAGTAAGTGCGATCGCGAGTTAAGTTTGGAAATAACCAATCTCGCAGTCGCAAACAACTCAAAATCCTCACATAAAAAAGGTAGAGAATTTAAATTCTCTGCCTTTTTTATGAGTTAATACCAAGAGGAGAGTTATGGCATAAATCTTTGATTGATAGGGAAACCACAGATGCAACGCAGATACAACGCAGATGCTTTTCAATATTGTTTGCGACTGCCTGCACTGCACGTCTAGTAATTAACAGTGACAGACTTCAAGGGTAAGCTGTACTGCCTTTAAATTGTATGTTTTGGGCTGGTTCGCGTGTCCAGCCAGCTCATGGTTTGATTATTTCTGGAGATGCAATTTAAATGCTGAGCGAGCTTAATTAGATAATTAGTGGCAACTATTTAGCGAGGAATTTCATGACATCTGAAAAAAACAAGTTGGGTACACAAGTAGCAGAAAATCCGCCTGAAAGCTGGTGGCAGAAAGCGTGGAAGTCGCAGCGAGAAAATCTTCAGATAGTGATTATTGCTTTGAGTTTAGCAATAGTGATTCGAGCCTTGGTCGCCGAACCGCGCTACATACCCTCAGATTCTATGGTACCCACTTTGCACGTGGGCGATCGGGTCGTAGTCGAAAAAATCTCCTACTACCTCGAACCTCCAAAAACTGGCGACATCGTAGTATTTGCCCCTCCCGAAAAGTTGCAAGAACAAGGCTTTACCCAAGACCAAGCATTCATCAAGCGGATAATTGGCTTACCGGGTCAAACCGTCGCCGTTAAAAAAGGTTTAGTTTATCTCAACGATAAACCCCTCGACGAAAAATATATTGCCGAACCTCCTAAATACCAGTGGGGGCCTTATCGCGTCCCAGAAAATGAATACTTTGTGATGGGAGACAACCGCAACAACAGCAACGACTCCAGCAGGTGGGGATTTTTACCTAAGCAGAACATCATCGGCCGCGCTGTCGTGCGATTTTGGCCTCTAGAACGCATCGGTCAAGTTTGAAGTCAGTTGACAGTTGACCGTTGTCATCGCCAGCCCAATGCCCAATGCCCAATGCCCATCCCTTATGCTGTACGGAAATTTCTACTTATTCTTGTGCCTTAAGGGGTAGGGACTTCCTCCGGCAACTGATAAAATGGTAGAAAAAGCAGAGGGATTTCTCACCTCGATCAAAATTAGTTGAATATTAAAAATTTAGGGAAGCTATGGGATTTTTTGATTCAGAAATTGTTCAGCAAGAAGCCAAGCTATTGTTTGAAGACTATCAATCTCTCATCAAACTAGGTGGCAGTTACGGCAAATTCGATCGCGAAGGCAAGAAAATGTTCATCGCTCAGATGGAATCGATGATGGAGCGCTACCGTATTTTTATGAAGCGCTTTGAGCTTTCTGAGGACTTCATGGCTCAGATGACTGTAGAGCAGTTAAAAACACAGCTCAATCAATTTGGTATCACGCCCCAGCAGATGTTTGAGCAAATGAACTCAACGCTGGAGCGGATGAAATCTGAGCTGGAAAAACAATCATAGTGAGCAGAAGGAAGAAGGAAGAAGGAAGAAAAAGAAAGTATTCCCAATGCCCAATGCCCAGTGCCTAATGCCCAATATGCCCAGTGCCTAATGCCCAATGACTAATGACTGATAATTAAGGCCGTTCAAAAGATGAAGCAGGTTTGAAACTTTCTGCGGGAACGCCTTCCAAAGCTTGGCTCATAAAATCACGCCAAACAGGGGCGACAATAGTACCGCCAGTAGCACCGTAGCTCATCGGTCTGTAATTGTCGTTGCCCATCCAAACAGCCACCGACAACTGCGGCACGTAACCTACAAACCAGATATCCCGTTCTGAGGAAGTTGTACCAGTTTTCCCAGCAGCCGGTCGCCCAAGTTGAGCAGCCCTTGCCGTTCCGTTGTTAATTACCCCTTGCAGGGCGCTGTTGACAGATGCCGCCGCCCAGGAATTGAGAACTAATTTGGGTTTGGGCGTATTGTCGAGCAAGACGTTGCCGCTGCTGTCAGTGACTTGCACGATAAACGTGGTGTCAGAATGCCAGCCGTTGTTGGCGAAGGTAGCAAAAGCTCCAGCCATTTCTAAAGGAGTCAAGTCAACGGCACCCAATGGCAAAGAAATCACCGGTTCCATCGGACTTCTGATGCCGAGTACGCGGCAAATCTCAATCACTTTATTCAATCCAACTTCTTGGCCAAGCTTGACGGCGGGAATGTTGAGAGAGACTTCCAAAGCTCTGCGGATGCTGACTGCACCGGAGAAGCCGCCGCCGTAGTTTTGAGGGTAGTAGTAGCCGTCGCCGTCGCGGTAGCCGACAGGGGAGTCGTACACAACTGAATCCGGGCCGTATTTGCCGCTAGCAAAGGCAGCGTAGTAGACAAAAGGCTTAAAAGAAGATCCTGGCTGGCGGCGTGCTTGAATGGCGCGGTTGAACTGACTCTTTTCGTAATCGACGCCGCCCACCATTGCTTTGACGAAGTGGGTGCGGGGATCGACGGCGGCTAGGGCAATTTGACCTTCCTCGCGATCGTAAAACAGCCCTTGGTAGTAAAGCCGATTGTGCCAGGCTTTGACGGTTTCTTCGGCTATGCGCTGCATTTTGAGGTCGATCGTGGTTTGAACGCGCATTCCTCCCTTAACCACGGCATCTCGCCCGAAACGCCTTGTCAGTTCTTGGACTACGGCTTGTGTTACGTAAGGAACTTGAGAGCCGCCAAAAGAGGTAATTTTGCCTAGCTTAATTTTTTCCTGGCGGGCAGCAATCTCTTGGGCGGGCGTAATCCATTTAAGATCCTTCATGCGGCCTAAAACGATTGTTTGCCGCTCTTTTGCCAACTTGTAATTGACGAAAGGACTGTATTCTTCGGGGGCAGAGATTAAGCCGGCCAGCATGGCTGCTTCTGAAAGAGTCAAATTACTTGCTGACTTGTTGAAATAGCTTCGAGAGGCTGTCTCTACGCCATACAAGTTGTGACCTAAGTAGATTTGATTCAGGTATAGTTGCAGAATTTGGTCTTTGTTGAGAATTTGCTCCAAGCGGATAGACATTACCGCTTCAGCTACCTTGCGACTAAATTTTGACTGGGGAGAAAGAAACAGGTTCTTGACTAGCTGCATAGTCATAGTCGAGCCCCCTTCCACGGTTCTACCTTTCTCTAGGTTGACTAGAAGAGCTCGGGCTATCCCGCCAGGGTTGATGCCTTTGTGGGTGAAAAAGTTGCTATCTTCGATCGCCAGAACAGCTCGTTTCAGGTTCGGGGAGATTTGGTCGAGGGGTACGACATCCCGGTTGGCTTCGTCGTGGATGCTGGCTAGCGGCTTGCCGTTGATGTCGTAAATGTGGGTAGTTTCTGTGGGAGAGTAGGTTTGCAAGATGCGAACATCTGGCAAATTGCGGAAGCTGATCGCTAAGCCAACCAGTCCGCCAGCGACTACGGAACTGGCAAGCATTGTCATGCTGAGTATGGTTCCGGCGGTCACTTTACTGACTGACTGAACAAACTCAAATACGGGGGCTGAGTTTTCCGTGTTATTGCGGACTGCGTTGGTTGACACGTGGATTTCACTTCCTCACTCGATTTGGGGTTTAAGACTTTTAATTTTAGATGCGAACCCGAAAGACTGTCAGTCGATTTTAGATTTTAGATTTTAAATTTTAGATTTATTCCACAGATGAATCTGGGGGTTTGAACAAGAGTCTAAAATTTGGGGATCTCCACGACTGTTGTCGGGGGCTGGTATCCGTTTTTGGGCGGGGTCAGCTAATGAAAGCCGGTCAGCTTTGGGATTATAGTAGCTTGATAGTTATGTTTTTATGCGTCAACCAGTGAGTGTAACTAATTCTGCTGCACTTTGGCAAAACTATGATGAACGATCGCTTCCCGATGATAACTCCTAACCTTTCAGCGCTTTACCGCGGCGTCAGCGAGATTTTTCCAGATCGACCTGATTCTAGCAACCCTGACGAAAATTTAGCCCAACTGCTGGCAAAAGTCGATCGACCGTTGCGCGTCAAACTGGGAATTGACCCGACAGGGAGTGACATTCACCTGGGACACAGCATTTGCGTCCGCAAGCTGCGGGCTTTTCAAGATGCCGGTCACACAGCGGTACTGGTCATCGGAGATTTTACCGCAAGAATTGGCGATCCGACAGGGAAATCAGAGATGCGCAGCCAGTTGACAGCCGAACAAGTGGCGGAAAATGCCAAGACTTATTTAGACCAAGTGCGTCCGATTCTAGATTTTGACACACCCGGACGTTTGGAAATTCGCTACAACTCCGAGTGGTTGTCGAAATTGGATTTGGCGAAGATTTTGGAACTGCTGAGGACGATGACGGTGCAGCAAATGCTTGCTAAAGAGGGATTTGATAATCGGATGCAGCAGGAAAACGCGATTTATCTGCATGAGTTTCTGTATCCGCTAATGCAGGGTTACGATTCGGTGGCTTTGGAAGCTGATGTTGAGTTGGGGGGAACCGACCAAAAGTTTAATATTGCGGTGGGGAGAGATTTGCAGCGGCATTTTGGGATGAAACCGCAGTTTGGTTTGCTGATGCCGATTTTGATCGGCACTGACGGCGTACAAAAGATGTCGAAATCTTTGGGCAATTATGTAGGTTTGTCGGAAGACCCGCTGACTATGTATTCTAAGTTGGAGAAAATTGCTGATAGTTCGATCGCCCAATATTTTGAACTGTTGACAGATTTGCCACTTAATGAATTGCCAGAAAATCCGCGAGAAAAACAGAAACTTTTGGCTGTGGATGTGGTGCGCCAATATCGCGGTTCGGAAGCAGCGGATCGCGCACAACAAGATGCAATGGCACTGGTTAAAGGTGCGGCGGGACAAGCTGATGCAGTGCCCGAGTTTTCCTTGGCAAGTGTGCAGTTTCCGGCTAAGTTGTTTTATATTCTGAGTGCTAGCGGGCTTTGTAAAAGCAGCGGTGATGCGCGGAAGTTGATGCAGGGCGGTGGGGTGAAGTTGGAGGGCGATCGAGTTTCTGATGTTAATCTTACTTTTGAATCACCGGCTGATTTATGCGGTAAGGTTTTGCAGGTTGGGAAGAATAAGTTTGTGCGATTGGTGTCTTGAATCTATTTTTTTACCGCAGATGAAGGCTGATGAATCCTGATGAACGCTGATAATCGAATTATTGTTGCTTTGGATGTTTCGAGTCAAGAAGAGGCGATCGCACTCCTCGACAAACTGCCGCAAGTATCTTTCTGGAAAGTGGGTTTGGAACTGTTTGTGAGTTCCGGTCCGGGGATTTTGGAAATTTTAAAACAGCGGGAAAAGCGGATTTTTCTCGATTTGAAGTTTCACGATATCCCGAATACTGTAGCTGGTGCTTGTCGGGCTGCTGCTAAGTATAATGTGGATTTATTGACTATCCATTCTACTTGTGGTAAAGATGCTTTGAAAGCGGCACAGTTGGCTTTGACTGAAGGGGCGGCTGTGGATAAACCCAGTCCTAAGTTGATTGCAATTACTCTGTTGACGAGTTTGAATTCGCGACAGTTGGCTTTTGAGTTGAAAATACCTTTGGAGTTGCCGGAATATGCTTTGCATATGGCATTGTTGGCTAAGGAAACGGGTTTAGCTGGGGCTGTTTGTTCTCCGCAAGAAGTGGAACAGTTAAGAATGAGTTGCGGGGATGATTTTCTGTTAGTTTGTCCCGGTGTGCGTCCGAAATGGGCCGATGGAGGGGATCAAAAACGATCGATGACTCCAAAGGCTGCTTTGAAAGCTGGTGCGGATTATCTGGTGATTGGGCGGCCAATTACTGCTGCGCCCGATCCAGTGGCGGCTTTTACCCGTATTTGTGAAGAGTTGGAGTAACAATAGAAATGTTGTTTTTTACAGCCGATAAAAGCCGATGAACGCCAATAAAATTTTATCTGCGTTTATCTGTGTTTATCTGCTGATATCTGCGGTTGCAACTCCGACTTTTGCAGTTGATTTTATGACAAATCATACTAACAGTATCAATGCCAGTCGGTATGGTTTGTTAGTGCGATCGCCCTGTGCCGCTGATTTAGAAACTTTGGTCGATCGCCTGTTGCAAGATTTGCCTAGTTATGCTAATCGCGTAATTGTGCGATCGCACTTTTCTCCTAACAAAAACACACCGTCCGGTTACGCGCTGCCTCAAATAATTTTAGCCGGCCGGCCGGAGTTTGAACCGCTACCTTTAAATTTTGAAGATGCACTTCCTGAAAATGCCAGTCAAGTTTTCATTACTACTTTGGAACGGCAGTATCGGGGGGGACAACGAGTTGAAATTGAGCAATATCATTGGCTGTTTTTAAATCAAACGGAGAACGGCTGGGAGTTGGCAAAAATTGTTTCTCGGTTTGGTAATGGGGCGGATATTCGTCCTTTATTTGAGCAAGATAGCGAGAAAAGCGCAATTGCTGAGGCTATCCGTTTGTGGTTGCGAGATTGTCAGGCAAAAAATAAGTTGTCCCGCAACTAAATTGTATTTTTGGGCGGGCGAGACGCCCAACCCCTACTCCCCACATGAAATAATTTTTATTGTGGAACAGGCATCTTGCCTGTTCCTGACAGAAAATAATTTTATTGTGGAACAGGCATCTTGCGGTTGGTTGTTGGTTGGGGTCTAATTAACAGTCTGGATTGGAGTGGCTTCATGTCTTTTGTTAGTTCTAACCCTTGGGTTGGAGTGCCGATGGTTGTAGGACTTATACCTGTGTCATTACTTTTACCTCTTTTTTTAATAACACCTTTTTTATAATATCTAGTATAATGTCCGCTGTTAATAAATCATGAGGTGGAAATAGATAAGTTGGAAATTCCGAAGATGTTTGACCTTCTAAATTAGGAAATACTCAATTCTAAATCAAAGGATAACCCGTCAAAAGTACATTGTGACCTAAGAATTTATCTTCATGGTGCTCAGTATTTCAGCGTTTCCTTGACTCCGAGTTTGCTTGGCTCAAAGATAGAGACCATTCGACAGAATTTATGGAATACTGTGTAATACTCTTCTCCCCTATCAAGATCGTGCCAAAATCTTTGGCTGTGCATTGCTTCTCTTGCATAATAGCCAAATGTGTACAGTGCAATTTCCTTTTTCATTATACCAGACATAATCATAAAGTAAATCTCTTCCAAAAAGCAGATAAATACCTCTTTTTCCTGTTTTGTGACTGATATGCTGCTAGAGCTATCATGCAAAAGCTCACAGACTTTCTGGATTGACTCGTTCTCATCGAATCTTTTGCTCATCTCATGAAACTTCTCATATCTACTTATCCTATTGAGTTCTACGAACTCAATAATGCCTTTCACAAAAGCTAGGATTCCTATTAGTCCACCAATAGCTTCAATAAAGTTGTTCATGATTATATATCAAGTGGGAAGAGATGATAATTATTCCCTATTATACTGCAATACTCCGGACAGTTTTTGGAACGATACTACAAGCTTACGCGGGGCAAGGATCATAAAAAAGTCGAATTAAATGTAAGTCAGGCGTGGATCTGACATTGATTTAATTATCCATAGTGGCTCAAAATCAAGCGAGCATAAGCCATTGGGCTATATAAAAACTGTTGCGACTATTGATACTGATGATCGGCAAAAAAAGTCATGGTGGGGTTAACCAGTATTTATACTCATCGCAAAAATGACACGCTCCCCATCTTGCGGGCGGGCGAGACGCCCAACCCCTACTCCCCACATGAAATAATTTTTATTGTGGAACAGGCATCTTGCCTGTTCCTGACAGAAAATAATTTTATTGTGGAACAGGCAAGATGCCTGTTCCTGACAGAGGTATCAGAAAATCCACAAATTTTTGGTTAAGCGATTTACCGGAGGGGCGGGTTTACGATATTATCTGTTTTAGACAATTATTGTTTGTGAAACCCGCCCATACAACGCAAAAACAAAAAGTTATTATAATCGCTATTTTAATTCATCCAATTTCGCCTTGATAGCTTGCATATCTTGCCACATAAACCATTTCGGAGTTTCCGGTTCACGGGAGGGATTTCGCAACAAGTACGATGGGTGAAAAATAGGCATACACAAACGATTTTCCCATTCAATCCATTGACCTCGGATTTTACTAATTGGTCGCTTGTCGCTTAACAAACCTTTGAGGGCTGTTGCACCGGTTAATAAAATAATTTTGGGGTCTAAGATGCGAATTTGTTCGAGCAAGTATGGTTTGCAAGCTTCGATTTCTTTTGCTGTGGGAGGGCGGTTGTTGGGAGGGCGACATTTGATGACGTTGGCAATGAATACGTCGGTTTCTGCACTCAATCCCACGGATTCTAAAATCTTATCTAACAGTTTGCCCGATCGCCCGACGAAGGGCAATCCGGTTTCGTCTTCGTTTTGTCCGGGCGCTTCTCCCACAATCAAAATTGAGGCTTGAGGATTGCCGCGCCCGATGACGGCGTGAGTGCGGCTGTTGCCCAATTCGCAGCGGTAGCAGCGGTTGCAGTGCTCGCCGATTTGTTCCATATTTTGATAAGTGCCGGGAGGAATGGGAATTTTGGCATTTGCTGGTATTGAGTCTGTTTGGAAAGTGGCACTTTGATTGTTGTCAAAAAGGCTCAGTTGCAAGTCGCTGGACATAAATTTTACAATTAGGGAGAGATTTTGGAGTCTAGAGTTTATAGTTTAGATCGGGTTTGGTGATTTGAGATTGGCTAGAAGCTTGTGTGCGATGCTGTCGATTCCCTACGGGATAGCTGCGCTTCACGCACAATATTTAATTAACACTGGCACAATCTCCAATTGTTTGGTTGAGCTCGTACAGGCAAAAATATGTTCTCTAACCCGTTTTTTGACGATCGCGCCGATGCAGGTGAAAAACTGGCCGAGGCAGTTGTGGACGAGTTCGGCAAGTTGAGTTTAACGACACAGAAGGCGGTGAAACCGATTGTTTACGCCTTGCCGCGCGGGGGTTTGCCCGTTGCTGTGCCGATTGCGCGTCGGTTGGGCTGTCCTTTGGATGTGGTTGTCGCCAAGAAAATTACTCGCCCAGATAATTTAGAATTGGCGATCGGGGCTGCAACTGCTGACGGTCACGTCCTCTGGGAAAAGCAAAAGCAGCACAATTTACGCTTGCAAAAATCAGCCCTGCCCCGGGCTCAAAATAATGCTCAATCTCTGCTGGCAGATTTGTCTCCTGGACGCCCAAATATCAGCGCGACTGGGGCTTTGGCGATTTTGGTAGATGACGGCATTGCTACGGGGATGACGATGGCTGTGGCGGCTAAGGCTGTGGAGTCGCAGCAACCGGCGGCTTTGTGGATTTGCGCGCCTGTCGCACCGGCAGATTTGATGGGATTTTTGGCCCAGATGGGCGAGAAGTTGATTGTTCTGGAGACTCCTCACCCTTTTTACAGTGTCAGTCGCTTTTACGGGCAATTTCCGCAGGTTGAGACGGCGGAGGCTTTAAGGTGTTTGCAGCAACAAACTGAATGGCGATCGTAGGTTAAGCTAGAAGGCTAAATCTAAAAGCTCGATCGCTAATACATGAGACCTTGGCAATATTGGTTGGACACTTTGATTCTGTCTACTCAGCACAATCCGCCTCGCTTTGTTGAGTTGGTGATGTTGACTTTGGCTATGATTTTGCTTGGGCTGTGGAGTGTAACATTGCAGTGGCAGTATTTAACTCTGTCTCTGAGTTATATAATTGGTTCGTCTTTTTCTATTTTGGTGCGGGAATCGATCGGCCCGCGGCCTCAATTTCAGCTAACTCACCTGACAGCATTGCTGTTATTAATTATCAGTTTTTATAGTTTTGCTGAACTAATTAAGTAGTTAAGGCAGTTTTGAGTTGTAGAGGTCAATTTTATAATGTAATTGCGAAGGTGGTGAAGCAATTGCATAACTTATATAGCAATCCTCAGCGGCTTGTGAATTAGATGTTTTTTTGAACGAACCGCGGAGATGCGAAGGAAGAGAAGCGAAGATCGAGAGTTCACCAATAATTAGCCCTCATGCTACATTCTCATGGATTGATGTAAAATTATGCGGTTGCCTGCCGGATCGAAGGCATAGATTTCTAGACCGTGAGAAGCTTTGATAATTTCTCCGTTGGGCGGATAGCCTAAAGCCCAAATTCGGGCGATCGCAGTTTCGAGATCGCTGACTTCCAAACACAAACTCATGCCTGTTTTTGCTCGATTGGCAAATTCCGATTTGTGGGAATCTTTTGGTTTGAAGATGCCGAGCCTTAAGCCTGGGAGTTGAAATTCAGCATAAGTATTCGCAATGTAAGGGTTTGGTTCTATGTCGAGAAATTTTGTGTAAAATTTAACGAGAACTTCCTTATCAATGTCGGCTAAAGTCACTAGGGCGGCGCTGTATTGGAAACTCATATAAATTGGTAATGGGGAATTAGTAATGGGAATTGGTAATATTATAACTTTCTCTCTATTTAAAATCCTCCAATTCGTCCGAGTATTTGAATTTTACCTTGTCGATCGCTTTTGAGAATCACAGCTTCGCCGCTTTGCGGTACAATATTAGTAATGGCGGTAATATTTACTTGATGAGTTACCATAATAACCGCGCCTTTAGTGTGGCGGTTGTCAACAATTAACTGGCGGATTGGATCTGTTTGTCTGGCTTCTTTGCTGCTGTCGCTAAAGAACGAGTTCAGCGCTGGGAACGGTTCGACTTTGCCTAAATTTATCAGTTTTGCTGTTTCCAAACACCTACACCACTGACTCGATAAAACTCTCGCAACTTTGATGTTGCGGTGGCGAAATTGGGCTCCAATTTGCTTGGCTTGGGTTCTTCCCTGTGCTGATAAATTGCGCTGCGTGGAACAATCACCCAACTTAAAGTTAGCAGGATCGCCGGTGCCTGGGGCGATCGCGTGTCGCATTGCTACCACCAACCCCGTCTCATCCCGCTGCAACAATTGCCACCCTGCTTGAGTTTGCGCGTTGGTTGCTGCCTCAGAACTGGCAGTTGCAGTAATTAAGCCGATCGACAATACTAAAGCTAGCGATCCGAAAAACCATTTCCCGTTGAGGTCAATTCGCGCAGCCATTGGTACAGAAGTTAGGAATTAACTTATCATATTATAATACAACAAATATTGCTCTATGGAACTCACCAATTTTATTGCTCTGTCTGTCATTATTGCCCTCGTGCTAGGGATTGGGTTTGGAACAATGACTTGGGCTTACTTCGGCAATGGCAGCATTTCTGTACTCTTTAAAGAACCAATTTTAACTTACCCAGAATTTCCAGATACCGACGGTGGCAGTAAAGCTTCTGTTTATTTCCAACAAGGAATTGAAGCTTATCAGTCAGGAAATTACCGCAAAGCCAAAGATAAATTTACCAGCGCTGTAGAACAAGCTTCAACTTTGGCCGAAGCTTACCACAATCGCGGCTTAGCTTTTGCAAATTTGCGATCGGACGATGAGGCTGTTGCAGATTTGATCCGTGCCAGCGAATTATACCAACAGCAGGGGGCTGGATTTGCGATCGACACGATTAAACAAAATCTGGCAGCCTTGAAGCAGCGCAAGTTAGAACGAGAAAAACAAAAAGCAGTAGCGACATAAATTATTAGGTTCGGCCCGTGGAGCTCAACCCACACTTAGACTTTTCGTCTGAAAAACCCGGTTTCTTTAATGTGGTTGGGAGAAATCGGGCGGGTTTACAGAATTTTTATTAAAGGTGAAAATCAAGATTTAAGCTTCTCCCGATAAACTAAATTTTTCGGGCATCTTCTATGTGGTCGATTTGAGAAATCAGCATTTCTCGGCTAGATGCCACAACTCGATAATTAGTAATTGGATCGTAAGCTTCCCACTCTTGAGTCACTTCGCTGTCTTGCCAAAAAAACCATTCCCGGTAAATTTCACCGTCATCAATGTCGCCGCACAAGGGAAGCCAATCATCTCCTCCCAAGCTCTCAAAATCTCCTCCTACTAAGTCAATCCAAGCTGCAAGGATACAAGAGTCAATAGCATTATTATTAACAGTGGCTGCGCTAGAATGAAGAGAAGTTTCGGGGAAACAAAGTGTGGATTTCATAATCTGTACCTGAATGTTATGTTATTAATTTATAAAAAAATCCTCTACGGCAGTGAAAGCAGAATGCCACTATCCTAACCTCCACAGTTCCCACGTCGAAAAACCTTGACACCCAAAGCGCTCAAATGCCACTGCTGTATGACTTGAGACCGCTTTGAGTCAAGTCGCTACAGAGGCTAAATTGAGCCACTTTGGCAACTGGCATAGAAGAAAGCCCGATGGACAAAATATTGCTGGCGAAGGAGTTCGCGCATTGAGGAGCGAAGACAGTGCGACTGCCAATTGTATACTTGGTAAGTTGGCGAGTTTCAGTACAGTTTTTGTGATAAAATTAGTAGCAACCGGACTTTCATACTGACAGCCCGGTTTGCTCAAAAGCTTTCTAACGGTGGTGCGATCGCCAGTTTTGATTTATTGTTAATTTTGCGAAGTCCCGATCTACTTTTAGGGTAAAAAAATTATGGAAGCCACCAACCAAGAAAGAATAATCGATCTGATAATCCACTATACCAACGGCAAACAGCAACACTTCCAGTTCATTGCGCCAGAGGGAACAGTAGGAGAGCAAGCAACTTTAGGCACTCGCCTGCACAAAATGTTGACGGCAGACCCGATAATTCTCGAATTGGCAGATAAACTGGTAGTTATACCAGTTCACAACATACAAAGTATTGAAATATCGCCGATACCTTCCAAATTGCCAGAGGGTGTCCTTCACCCAATGCGAGAAATCAAGACATAGCTAAGCTGTTCTGCATCCAAATTCAACAGAAAAGGCGGGCTGAATACCCATGTCATGCCGAGTTTGAATAAACATAAATGTACCAATTAAAGGCGCAACAAGTTATTACAAATAACGATAAAAATAAAAAAATGTTGCGAACCGTGAAACCTGTTACGAAAAAAAAGGCAACAGTAGACAAACTCCCAACCCTTATATCATCACTCATTCCAAATCTAAAATCTAAAATCTAAAATAGTATGACGATATATCTCGCGTGAGTGAGGGGAATAATTGCAGGTTGCGCCGACTTTAACTTACCGAAAAAAATGCTAGAACTCCACTGTCACACTACTTATTCCGACGGCACTCTCACCCCTGCCGAACTCGTAGCCGCCGCCGCGTCTTCGGGGGTTCGCGCCTTGGCTGTTACCGATCACGATACGATGTCGGGTTGGGATGAAGCCTTCGCCGCCGCTGCTTTGCACGGTATCGAAATAGTCCCCGGACTCGAACTCAGCACCGTTCACAACGGCCGCTCGCTGCACATTTTAGGTTTTTATCCCGATGCAAATAAGTTGCGCGTTCCTTTGAACGATCGCCTGGAAGGACGGTTTCGCCGATCGCAGGAAATGGTCGAAAAATTAGCAGCAATGGGATACGCGATCGAACTGCCAAAAACATCCCCAGGAATGGCACCGGGAAGGCCTCATATTGCCTCTGCACTTGTCAAAGCCGGTCACGCCAAATCATCGCGGGAAGCATTCGATCGCTGGCTGGGAGATGACGGCCCGGCTTATGTGCATTACGAGAAATTCTCGATCGTCGAAGGCATTGATTTACTGAAGAGTTGCGGCGCAGTACCAGTTTGGGCTCACCCTTATTTATTTCGCGGCGGTGCTGTTGAGGAAGTCTTAAAAGAATTAGTAGATGCTGGTTTAATGGGAGTTGAAGTATACCATCCCAGCCACAGTTCTAGCCAAATCCAAAAGTTGAAAGATTTGTGCCTTCATTACGGTTTGCTGGCAACTGGTGGCAGCGATTATCACGGCCCAGATCCTGAAAGGAAAGCAGCAGATAGCACCCAATTGAATATGCTGCATTTGCCGTTAGAATTGCTCGAACCGATTAAAGTTGCGGCGGCGAGTTTGAAATAGTTTTTTAGGACGAATTTTGCCAACCTATACAGTTGTCAAAAAAAGGAATCCTTTACTTTTTGAGTGAGGAATTTGCACGAAGTAAATCATCAGAAGAAGACCGAGGTCAAGCAGAATATAAATTAATATGAAGTTAAAGGCAATTGCAGCCGAGTTAATTTTACAATGTTACTATAGCAACTTGCCAAACGGAGCTTATTATGAGTGCAGAAGACAGAGCGAAGGCGATCGGCAAAAATTTAGAAGGCAAAGCTCAGGAAATTTTCGGTAATATTACGGGCAACAGAAAAGACCAGGTTGAAGGCAAAGCCAAACAAGCGGAAGCCTCCGCCCGCCACGCAGCAGAAGATGCTAAAAATGCGGTGAAAAATCTGGCAGATCAAGCCAAAAGGTCGATCGACAAATTGTAGAAACCGCGCTATACCAAATCCTGGCTAATAGAATTCGCTTCATATCAAATCCTTTGGTATCAATAGGGTTTGATATGATTTATTTTTGGAATGTGCATAAACTGGGTGACTTCTGCGACATCTCTTCAAACGCGCAGTGGAGAAGTCCCTACGATTGTTAATTTTACACCGGATTAATTTCGTAGTAAGGACTTCAGTCCTTATCGCATTGCCTTTACGAAAAATTTTTGCTCAATTCTGCATAAAGCCGCCAAAACCTGCGATATCAGAGTATCAACACGCAAAAACTGGACTATGACGAGACATGATACCCCCGTCGAACCCTTAGCAGGTTTAGTTCCTGTAGGGGCAAGTTTCAACTTGTTGCTTCCACCCACGGGTTGGGAACTCAAACCGATTTCCTTGACTTTGTTACTGTTGGCAGGTTACAGCGCTATTTTCCCTGGGATAATCGAATTATCTCGATGTCATCCGAACGTGCCAGTGAACACCGACGAACAGTTACGCCAACTTCTACAACTCTTGAAAGACTCGCCAGAGGCGAGTAAGGAACAAGAAAGACTCAAAAATAAATTGTGCCAACTCATTCCTCATTTGCCCGGAATTCGCAAGAATCGCGATGCCAATCCTAATATTGATTTTGACGGCGCAGTGAATGAGGCCTATGGGGGTTTTTTCAAAACGCTGCCGAGATTTTTTCGGGAAATTGACCTCGATAATATCGCTGATGATGCGTTGCAAACCAGAGTGGTTAAGCGGTTCAATACAATCGTTAAACGCAAAGTATATGACCAATACAGCAAGTTAGAGCGGCAGCCTTTTACTTTTAGTTTGGATGCTCCAACTAAGAGCAAAACAGGTGAAGAATTTGATTCGGAAGGAGCGGCTGATGATACTACGGTCATAGGAATTGAGCAACTGATTGAGCAAGAACAAGTTAAAAATAAGGAGCGCATCGGCCGCAAACTATGGCAGTGTATTGAAGACGATCCGACGGGAGAACTGCGAAACAGTTATCCCAATGAAAAAATAGATAAGACTCAGCCAAACACTCCCGAAAATCGTCGCCCTCGACCGGATGCCAATTGTCACATACTGGCAGTGCGATTGCTGCTGAAAGACCCTCCTGATAAATTATCGGTAATTGCCAGAGAGTTAAATATTGACTATCAAACTCTCAACTCTCACTGGAAAAGAACAGGTTTTGAACTCGTCAAAGAGATTGGCAATAGAATTGCTAAAGAATGTGGATATCAACCGGAGGAATAATGGTGAATAGCATGGATACTTATTTGTTACAAATTCCTCTGGAGCAAACTGCCCGCAATTTAGCTCTGCAATTTGCTTCAGAGCAAGCTAATCCGCAAAAAGGCAAGCGGGTTTATTTCAATACCCTGGCGGTTTGGGCAGTTAACTATTTTTTGGAATGGATGGAAATGGAAACTGATATTGAGGGCGGTGATAGTTGGAATCCAGCAATGCGGGCGGTTTTGGATGTCGGCGATTTGGTTTTGCCGGGGATTGGCAAGATAGAATGCTGTCCGGTTCAGCTCGGAGAATCGGCGATTTCTCTGCCGGAAGTGCGAGGAAACCGCATTGCATATATCGTCGTTCAGTTTGCCGAACCTTTCGATAAGGTGAAACTTTTGGGCTTTATTCCGGCTGTGGAAATTCATGATGAAATTCAAGAGATTTCTCTAACTAATCTCAAACCCCTTGAGGAATTGTGGGATTATTTGGATCGAATTGAGTTGGCGATTCCGCTGTTGCAAGGTGAAATTGAAGAGTTGCTATCTGATTTGGGAGAAGATGACCCCGTACAAGCACAAGTTCGGGAGAATTTGCAAAACAAATCTATTTCTGAAATTGTGGCAATTTTGAATAAAGTTTTGCACAGTAGTGAGAAATCTGACTGGGGATATGAAGGAGGGAAGGCTTTAGCGGGAAGCGGTTCTAGTAGTGGAGGTTTGGGAAATAGAGATATATCTTTCTCTCGCGATCAATCTTCACCTGTTGAGAAAGCTTCAGATATTGAGGAGGATGTGAAAGCGGAACTGAATCTGATTGCTGAAGATTTATTGGAAAAGTTAGCTGAGATTTGGGGAGATGGTGATGATTTTGCCTTGTCATAAATCGGCAATATCCCAGAAATATGGATAAATTTCCATGACTTGTAGGGGCGGGTTCACCAACCATATTTGATACAAATCGACAATCTCATAAACCCGCCCCATCCCCGCGACAAATATCGAAATACCGTCAAAATATTTCATTGTTGGGATTTTTGCATGGGGTGGGGGCCGGTTTTCGAGATTGTTGGTTTTTGCCGCAGATGGTTGGTGAACCCGCCCCTACAAGATTTTTCGGGAATTTTGCATAATTTCCCCCCAAATTGCCGATAGATATATATACACAGAATACAAGGTAAACTCCAATGGACGAACAACGCCTCGCCGCCTATCTCCAACTGATTCAAGCCCTGCTTGAGTGCCCTAACGGTGCAAATGATATTCTCAACGCGAATCGAGAGTTAGTTGATGCTAATTTTGTGCAAGTCATGGAAGCGGAAGCGGAGAAGATGGCGGCAGAGGGTAACTCCAATGTAAGTTGGTTGCAAAGTCTTGCTGCATATTTGGCAAATTATATCAGCAGTACAGCAACTTCTGATGAGTATTTATCTTTTTTTTTGGAGGTATTACAAGCAACGATGGAAAGTGGTGGAAATCCTCAAGTTGTCTATTCTATTTTAGGACAAAACTTCGACAAATTGGATTTAAATCTTGCTCAAGTATTACAAGCTTGGGCAACATCCAAATTCACAGAAGTTACCTCAGAACAAGCTGCATACATCGCAGCAGTTATTGCTCAATTTGGCAATTTAATTCAGCAGTTTCCTCTGGGGCGGCGGGCATGGAATTTAGAAATTTGTATTGCTTGTTATACCGCAGCCTTAGAAGTCCGTACCCGCAAAGATTATCCCGAAGATTGGGCTATGACTCAAAACAATTTGGCGGCCGCCTATAGTGACAGAATAGAGGGTGTGAGGGCGGCGAATATTGAACTTGCGATCGCCTGTTATACCGCAGCATTAGAAGTCCGTACCCGCAAGGATTATCCCGAAGATTGGGCAGGGACTCAAAATAATTTGGCGGCTGCCTATGGTAACAGAATAGCAGGAGTCAAGGCAGAGAATATTGAACTTGCGATCGCCCGTTCTACCGCAGCCTTAGAAGTCTATAAGCGAGAGAATTATCCCGAAGATTGGGCTATCACTCAAAATAATTTGGCGATTGCCTATTGTGACAGAATAGCAGGAGTCAAGGCAGAGAATATTGAACTTGCGATCGCCCGTTATACTGCAGCCTTAGAAGTCCGTACCCGCAAGGATTATCCCGAAGATTGGGCTATGACTCAAAACAATTTGGCGGCCGCCTATAGTGACAGAATAGAGGGTGTGAGGGCGGCGAATATTGAACTTGCGATCGCCTGTTATACCGCTGCCTTAGAAGTCTATAAGTGCGAGAATTATCCCGAAGATTGGGCAATGACTCAAAACAATTTGGGAAATGCCTATAGTAAGAGAATAGCAGGAGTCAGGGCGGGGAATATTGAACTTGCGATCGCCCGTTATACCGCAGCCTTAAAAGTCCGTACTCGCGAGAATTATCCCGAATATTGGGCAATGACTCAAAACAATTTGGGGGAAGCCTATCGTAACAGAATAGCAGGAGTCATGGCCGAGAATATTGAAGAGGCAATTTCTTGTTTTCGCTTAGCATTAGAAATTCGCACTCCTACTGCTTTCCCTTTAGACTGCTTGCAATCAGGTAGAAACCTCGGCAATACCGCTTTCACTGCTGGTTTTTGGGACATCGCCCTTGAAGGATTCGAGAAAGCAATTCAAGCGGTGGAAAAAAGCAGAAGTTGGGCAACTTCCGACGATATCCGCCAGCAGATTTTAGCAGAATCGATCGATGTTTACGAAAAAGCAATTCAAGCTTGCGTCAACAGCAACCAACTGGAAAAAGCCATAGAATACTGCGACAGATCCCGTGCTCAGCGGTTAGTTGATTTAATGCACAGCAATGATTTGTATGCTAGCAGCGAAATTCCACCCGCAGTGCAAAAGTATTTGCAGGAATTTGAGGCGAAGCAGCGGGAAATTGACGCAGAAGTTGAACAACTCCGCAAACCTTCTGAAGGCAATAAAGAATTAGCCGATGTGGGTAGTCAGTCACGCAGTCGGGCAGATTTGTCTGCTTACACGGAGAAGATTCAAGACTTGGAAAGGGAAAAACAGCAAATCTGGGAAAAGATTCGCAGTTTAGATCCAGTTTTAGCGGGACAATTTCAAGTCGATCCGATGCAGTTTGCGGCGATGCAGCAACTCATCGACAATTCACAGACGGCGATTCTCTGTTTTTACACGACGGATGATGACACTCATGTTTTTGTGATTTACAAGGATAAAGCGCCGCAGATTCACACTTGTCAGGGAGAGGGTTGGGGAAATTTTCAGAATGGGATTTTTGAGAGTTGGTTGTCGCCTTATTTGCAGGATCGGAAAATTCGGCAACAGGGGATGGGTGAGTTTTTGTCTCAGTTGTCGCAGCGGTTGAAAGTTGATGAGTTGATTGGTAATTATTTGGAGGGGATTGAGGAATTGATTGTGATTCCGCATTTGTATTTGCATCAGATTCCGCTGGCGGCATTGCCGATAGAACCCCCCCAACCGAGGGCGGGCACGGGAGCACCGCCCCTACGAAGGGTGTTCCTTGGTGACAAATTCCTAATTCGTTACGTGCCCAGTTGCCGAATCTTGGAGTATTGCAATCAACGCCCAACCATCGAATCGCCGAAATACGGGATTGTGGAAAATGCCACGGATGACTTGTACTTCACTCCTTTTGAGTGCGAACAAATTGCTGAAATTGTGACGAAACCTGAGCGGTTAAAAGGAAGTCAAGAAGCAACAGTCGCAGCCTATCGAAACCTAGCCCAAAATGTGAATGTAATCCACTCCAGTCACCACGCTGTCTCGCGTTTGGACAATCCTTTAGAATCGCAATTGTTTTTAGGAGACGGGAGTATCACATTAGGGGAATTGATGACACCTGGTTGGCGGTTGCCGCAGTTATCCGATGTGTTTATGTCTTGCTGCGAAACTAATTTAGGAGGGACGGAAATTACGGATAATCTGCTTAGTTTGGGAACGGGGTTTTTGTGTGCGGGAGCTCGGAGTGTGGTCAGCACTTTGTGGGCGGTGGATGATTTTGCTACTTCGTTGTTTTCGATTTTTTACTATCACTATCGTCGGGAAGGTTTGAGTCGTCCAGAGGCTTTGCGACGGGCACAGGTGAGGTTGCGGACAATTTCGGGTGCGGAGTTGAAACAGCTTTATCAACCGCAAATCGATCCGTTGCTTCAGAGAATTATTGGGGATTTAAAGTCAAAATTGGCTGTGGTTCAAAAGAAAAAACAAAAGTTAAAATTGCGGCAGACATCCTACCACAAGGAGACTGATGAGTTTAATAAGTTGGGGGCGCAGTTGAAGAAAATAACGAAGCGGGAGAATCAGATTCAGAAACAGAAGAAAGGATATGAAAGTTTAAAAGAAAATATTTACACTCTGTCAAATCCTTTTGATGATTTGAGTTATTGGTCGGGATTTATTTGTCAGGGTTTGCATTGACAAGACTTACGCACTCCGGCTGAAAAAACCGGGTTTTTAACCGAATTTTTCGGCTGTAACCAAGTATTTTCGTAAAAAACCCCGGTTTCTGGGTCCCATGCTAAATCCTATGAGTTTAACACTCTTAATAGCGAGGACTTTCGCTATGAAACAGGGAATTAATTCCCTCTCCGACTTTTGGTAAAACGCGCTATTTTATCCACATTAATCCGAGTTTATCTCCGGTTAAAAATCGGGTTCCGCAGCCAAAAGCTCGATCGACAAATCCATCTGTTCCTTCCCCCGCGCCAAAAATCTTTCGCACTCCTGCCAACACTCCACAGCCACCCCAAACTGCTCGAAAACCTCTTCTAGAGGCAACTCTCCCGATTCCACCCGATCGATAATCGCTTCAATTCGATCGACCGTTTCCTCATAATTCCAGTCAGACTGGCGCAACTGCGAATCAATCATAACTTTTCTTCCGCATCCAATACTTCTACAATCTTAACTTTCAGCACGCCCCGACTCAACCTCACAGTCAATTCTTCTCCCAATTCCAAACCGTCAGTTTTGCGGACGATCGTACCGTCACTTTGGATTACCGCCGCATAACCCCTTTGCAATACCGCCGCCGGATTCAGTGCGGCTAACTTTTCTTGCAATACCTCCAGTTTACCAGTTGCTTGCCGCAAAGTTCGAGATGTCGCAGGCAAACGTTTTAATCGATTTTGTAACAGTTGCAAATGCTCTTCTTCTGTCTGAAATCTTGCCCGCACAGCGTTTGCTAAATTAACCGTTCGCTGCTTGTGTTCAAAGTAAATATCTGCTAAAATTGGTACAGCTTGAACCGCCGCCGCAGTCGGAGTGTGGGCTCGTTTATCTGCTACTAAATCGGCGAGAGATTCGTCTCTTTCGTGTCCGATGCCGGTGATAATTGGAATCGCACAATTCGCGATCGCCCTGACAACTCTCTCATCATTAAAACAAGCCAAATCTTCCGCAGAACCGCCGCCGCGCGCTAAAACGATCACATCAGCCCTACCATCCATTTCTACACGGGCGATCGCGCGGGCGATCGCAGCAGCAGCCAATTCTCCCTGCACTCCTGTCGGCGACAGCAACACCCGCAAACCCGGATATCTTTGGGCTAGAGTGCGCTGAATGTCTCCCCAAGCAGCGCCAGTATCGGATGTCACCACGGCCACAATTTGCGGGTGTGCGGGAATCGGGCGCTTTCGGGCGGGATCGAAGAAACCCTCAGCATCCAAGCGCGATCGCAATTGCTGCAACCGCAAAGCCTGCAATCCTTCCCCAGCCGGTAGCGATTGCACAACAGTCAACTGGTACTCGCCCCGATTTTTGTAAACCCGGATGCTTCCTAAAACCAGCAACTGTTCTCCTTTTTCCGGGATTTGCACCAATTTTTGCCGCTGAGAATTCCACACCACGCAGCGAATAGCAGCGCTTTTGTCGGTGTCGCACAGAGTGAAAAAGCAGCCGCTAGGGTGGTGCGAAACGTTCGACACCTCGCCTGTCAGCCAAACTGATTGCAGGTTGCGATCGCCCTCCAACAACTCTTGCAGGTAAGATGTTAGTCCGGCAACAGATAAAGCTGTATCGGGAAGAATTGAAGTCATCCAATTTTAGATTTTAGATTTTAGGTTTAGCCTACTATCAATGCTTCGGACAGTGTGCGATTGCCAAGGGTAAAATAAGGTTTCAGGGCGATTGCCAAATCGACTTGCTAACGGAAAATCAAGGGTTTCCCACTAGGATCTCAAAATAGTCCGGACTATTGTAGTATATCTAAGGTAATTTATTTGTAGGCTGAGCGGGCAATCGTAATTTTAACTGCAAACAAACTAATGATATCAGATACAATGAATTCGATGAATGTGCTGCGCCAAGAGGCGGCGGCGATCGGCATTACTGAGGAAGAAGCCAGAAAATATGGCGACCTCCGACATAAAAGAACTTGGTCTTTGGCGATCGAACATCACCTCTCAATGCAAGATTTTGCCGTTGGCGAAGCCCTCGAAGAGGATCGCATAGAACAATCCTTCACAACTTCCGAACCCGATTCCTCCACCGCACTCAACCACTCTCAGACTGAGGAGTCGAAAGACTATGGTATTCAGCTAACTGCGAACCTAGGCGAATCTAGAGTAACCAAGGAGAATCAAACAGTATCTGTTGCTTCGCCACAACAGCAAGCAGTAGCAATCGGGCGATCGCACACACATTCCGACCAGCGCAGCAACCAAAACCGAGGTTTTAAACAAGTAGTTCAAAATCATATTAAAGCATTAACAATTGCATCCGCCTCCCGCACAAATCTGCCCCATTCACAACTGGGCAATTGGGTTTGCCCTGAGTGTGGGTCGGAGGGCGAATTGGATTGTTACCTTTGCGCCGGAGAAGGCAATGTAGGCGATGTTCCAGCTATTGGGTGGACGCTAGCTTATATGGAAATGTTAGGCTGTTCGGCTCGCGAAATTGAACCATTGAGAAAAAATTCGCCTTCAGTAAATATTCTGGAATTGAATTTAAAAGTTTGTGTGGCTATCAAACAAAGTAGCGAAGTTTTAGCCAGGACGGAGAAATGGGTAATTAGCCATTAGTTAGCTGAAAGCTCAACAAAATTAAGTATTGATTCTAGCTTTTTCAAAGCAACTTCCAAATCGTCATTAACAACTTGGAAATCGAATTCCCCCGCCGCTTCAATTTCCTCTTTAGCACGCAGCAACCGACGGGCGATCGCCGTTTCGGAATCTTGACCCCGAGTCCGCAGGCGCCGTTCCAATTCTTCCCAAGAAGGAGGTAAAATAAAAATTCGCAGCGCCTGTGGAAAATTATTCCTAATTTGCCTAGCCCCTTCCAACTCAATTTCGAGAATTACCCATTTTCCCTCACCAATTCCTTGCTTGAGACCAAAATAAGGAGTACCGTAAAAATTACCGGCAAACTGGGCCCATTCGGCCAACTCTCCAGCCTCAACCATTTGTTCAAAGCGGCTGCGGCTGACAAAATAGTAGTGCTGTCCCTCAATTTCTCCCTCACGGGGCTCACGAGTTGTCACGGATACCGAAAGATACAATTCGGGATGGCGATTGAGGAGCGATCGCACTAAGGTGCCTTTCCCCACACCGCTTGGCCCCGTCAGAACAATTAATTTACCAGATTTCATCTTTAGAATAGAAACGTGTAACAATTTAAGTTTCCGCTTACTTTAGACTGTAAGCGCTCAAATTGCAACTGACCAACCTCAATCATCCCGACCTTGAGCGTCTTTGCTGATCGCAAAACGATTAGCAACCGTTTCCGGCTGAATGGCGGAGAGGATGACGTGACTCGAATCTGTAATAATTACCGCTCTCGTGCGGCGCCCGTAAGTTGCGTCAACCAGTTGTCCCCGCTCCCGCGCATCAGTAATAATCCGCTTAATTGGCGCTGACTCTGGACTGACAATGGCAATCACTCGATTAGCAGACACAATGTTACCAAAACCGATATTAATTAATTGAATATCCATGAAAATCTTAATGTATGGGTGAACGATTGACTATTAATCCTTACTTTTTATCATATAATATACAAAGATTTTTTTTGATAATTATCAAATTAATCCTAACTAAGTTTTTTAGTTTATACCTAAAATTTTTATCCTTTTGACGCCGAGTACCCCGTTCTTTATCAAAAATTTAAAAAAGACTCGCTGTTCCCGCTCTATCTTAAAGATTCGGTAAAACCGTCAATTTTTAGTTGCTAATAAAAGCATTAGCTGTATCGAGAAAACAACCCGTAAATGTTGCGAAATATAAATTTAATTGTCGGGATAGGCAAATTTAAATATAATCAGTGATAAATGACAGTAAATATTCGCAAATCGAAGCCTATACTAACAGTATTGAGACTGATGCTGCTTTGATGAGCTTTCCAACCTAAACTAAAAGCAGCGGGCGAGCGCACTGTTTGCCCGATTTTTCACCACAATATTGGGGATTATCTGCCAAACTACAGATGTTTATTGCATGATGTTCTACAATAAAATGGGTTTGTAGTGACAATTTTAGTCCTATTAATACCAATCAAAAAAGTGTGGCTCTAATTATCAATTTTATAACATAAAAACTTACGCAAAAAGTTGTTTTACTCATGAATTATAGCGTGTTCCAGGTTTATGAAGTGTAGGGACACGGCAATGCCGTGTCCCTACGGGGAACGAACAATCTATTGTGTACTTCATAAACCTCGAATCTGCTGGGTAGCGGTAAGACTTCATGCACACCGCATTCTACACATACAGGATATGTATAAATCTTATTCAACAAAAAACCGGGATTAATGCAGATAAATTCACCCGCATTAATCCCGAGTTATTCCACACTTAATTAAGCTGCAACTAAACCGCTGTGTCTCAACAAAGCTTTAGTGCTCGGTTCGCGTCCCCGGAAAGTTTTAAACACTTCCATCGGGTGCAAACTGCCGCCCAATCCTAACACTGTATCTCGGAAGCGCTTACCTGTAGAGGCGATCGCACTTTCATCTTCCAAACCCGCTTCCTCAAACGCCGCAAAAGCATCAGCGCTGAGCACTTCCGCCCATTTGTAACTGTAATACCCCGCCGCATAGCCACCCGCAAAAATGTGTCCGAAAGCGCACAAAAATGCGTCTTCTTCCAGAGGAGGCAAAACAGTCGTAGTTTTAGCGATACGGTTGCGGACATCGGCCACAGTTTCGCTGCCGCCCGATCGATAGCGGTGGTGCAATTCAATGTCAACGCTGCTAAAATGTACTTGCCTGAGCATGGCGGTGCCGCTCATGTAGTGGCGCGCTGCTAGCAGTTTTTGGTAATAGTGTTCCGGCAAAGTTTCCCCGGTTTCGTAATGCTTTGCCATCCCGAACAAAGTAGCGCGATCGTAACACCAATTTTCCATAAATTGGCTGGGCAATTCCACCGCATCCCACTCAACATTATTGATGCCCGAAGCCCCCGGATAGTCTACCGTTGTCAGCATATGCTGCAAACCGTGACCGAATTCGTGAAACAAAGTTTCGACTTCCCCAAAAGTCATTAAACTCGGTTTGCCGTCAACAGGAGGACTTTGGTTGCACACCAAATAAGCCACCGGCAACCGCGTAGTTGTTTTTCCTGCTTCCACAAATTTAGCGCGCACCACGCAATCGTCCATCCAAGCACCGCCGCGCTTTTCCTCGGGGCGGCTGTAGGGGTCTAAATAGAAATTGGCGATCGTATTTCCTGCTTCATCATCTATTTGGAAATAGCGCACATCTTTGTGCCACACAGGAGTTTGACCGTCCGCCGCAGTTACTGTCACGCCGAACAGCCGTTTTACTAATCCAAATAACCCCTCTAATACCTGTGGCAAAGCAAAATAAGGTCGCAATTCTTCGGCACTAAAAGCAAACTTTTCTTCCCGGCGCCGTTCCGACCAAAAACCAATATCCCAGTGCTTCAAATCTCCAGCTTCCGCCGCGCCTTTTTCGGCAGCAAAAGCTTTCAATTCTTCTAAATCTTTGACAGCAGCACTGTAACTAGCTAAGCGCAATTCTTCTAACAAAGCTTCCACTGCTGCAACGTCGGGAGCCATTTTGCTCGCCAAGCTCAATTCGGCATAACTACTAAACCCGAGCAAAGCAGCTTTTTCCTGGCGCAAAGCTAAAATACGATCGGTCAACGGCCAGTTATTCAATTCTCCGCTACTTGCTCTGCCTATAAAAGCTTTGTACAACTTTTCGCGCAAGTCGCGGCGGGTGCTGTGCTGCATGAAAGGGCCGTAACTCGGAAAGTCTAAAGTGATCCGCCAAGGGCCGTTTTCGGCATCTGCATTTTCTTCGCCGGCGCTGCGAGCGGCTTGAGCTGCTAAACTCAACAAACTCGGCGGCAAACCGTCAATTTCGTCTTTGTTTGTGAGGGTGATGCTGAATGCTTTGGTAGCGTCGAGGACGTGATTGGAAAATTGGGTAGTAATTTCGGCTAATTCTAATTGAATGGCATTAAAACGCTCTTTTTCCTCGCCTTCTAAACCGACGCCGGAAAGTTGAGCGTCTCGGAGAGCGGCTTCGACAATCCGCTTTTGAGCTGACTCTAAGCTGTCCCAATTTTCGCTAGCCCGCAGCGCTTTAAAAGCTTCATAAAGCGGTTTGCTTTGACTGAGCTTGCTCCAAAATTTTACTACTTCCGGCTGCACTGTTTCGTGAGCCGATCGCAGTTCCGGGCTATTTTTCACGCCCATCAAATGTCCGACAATGCTCCAGCTCCAATTTAAACGCTCTCCGAGTCGCTGCAATGGTTCTACTAAGCCGCTCCAAGTCGGCTCTACAGACGATTCTAAGTCAGCTAGCGAGGCTTCTAGTTCGGTCAGCAGTTGGGTAACAGCGGGGACTACGTGTTCTGGTTCGATCGCGTCAAAGGTCGGCAATCCTTGACCGATTAGTAACGGGTTATCAGCAATAGTTACGGTTGCAGTCATTTAATTTTCTTGTAACAGGTTGAAAACAGGTGAACTAGACAGATTAGCTTTTCATTTTGTAACACAGTTGTCGAAAAATTTGGGTTCGATCGGGCGTGAGTCCCAGAATGTCAGAGTCGAAAAATCTTCCTTCTGACTGATGACTAATGAGTGTTCACTAATTATTAATGACTGCTCTCTTGTGTGTGCTGCAACTCCTTGACAACCGAGATTAAGCGCTTGAGGTGAGGTTTGACAACTTCTTGCTGCTCGTGTTCCAAACGGTGAATTTGAGCTTGGACAATAGACAAATCCGTACTCGATTGGTGTGCCGGAGCTTGCAGTTGGCTTTGCAAATTGGCCATGACTTTCTGGATTTCCAAAAATCGAGTATTTACTACTTCCCAGTCGTCTCTGGTGATAGAAGTTTCTGCCAAACCTTGCGTCGCACTTTGCAGTTGCTCTATAGCCTGTTCCACAGCTTGGAGATTCGCCGATTGGCCAACCGATAAATCTTGCAGTTGTTCGCTCACCTGCTGGCGGACATCGAGTACAGCAGACGCCACGATTTCTTGCAAAGAAGCTACCGACTCTCCTAAACTCAGCAACTGCCGCTGGATATCGATCGAATCCTCAAAGCCTTCTGCCCTAGGCATTGCAGCCATTTGCTGGCGCAGCGCTGCAATATCTGCTGACAACTGCTTGCGTAATTTAACAATTACCGTCACCGCCGTTTTTTCGACTTTATTGACAGACTTTTGGACTTGAGCCATTTCCGAATTTTGATGCACCCGCACTTGCTGCTCGAACCGATACCGGTTAGCAACATTCAGCGACAAAGCCAAAGTTAGGGGAGCTACCCCGTAAAAAGCTTGACCGGACACAGCCACCGCCACGGAACCCACACCAGAGGCCGCCAGAGAGGCGTACTCTGCCAGCTCCAGCCAGTGCCTTTGAGGAAAACTTGGTCTCAAGTGGTTTGCAACAGAGGGTTTTGGCTTCCGCACGGCTCTTTGGGTCATAGTATTTGCTCGTTGTTGGTAAGGTTGCGAGATTGGGTGGAGCATCGATTTCTATCCTTTTTTCAGTTATATGTTTTAGATTATTTCTTGGCACTCTTCTATTTTTACCTTTGTGAGTAAGTTAAGGATGACTGACATATTATTATGTATTTGGGAGCCTGTGACGATCGCGCCCAATTCCGGCTGTTAAAAGGTTCGCCCCAACGCGCCCTCTATTTTACAGGAGTTAGCGCCACCGGGTTCGGGCGATCGACAATAGCTGTCCAGGCTAACCGAACAATGCCTAAGACTATTTTAGATTTTGAATTTTAGATTAAAACTTAAAAAAAGGCGACCTACTGAGGGCGATCGTCGTTTGGAGCTTGTCGGGAGTTGCCTTTTTGTTCGCCCATTGGTATAATCTACTCTTTCTCAATTCCCCCTCTCAAATTTACTGCAAAAATTGACCAATGAACTCAGAAAAACCCGGAATTGGCGATCGGCTAAAGTCTATTTTCAGTATCGCCATCTTTATCATTCTCGTACTAGGAGTAGGATTTTTAAGCGTGAATTTTATTTCAGCTCTCTATGCAAAATTTTCTTAAAATTAGGACTTAAGCATGAGGTTCATAAACCTAGTTTTTTTACAAAAATACTTCGTCGCAGCCAGCAGAATCGGTAAAGAACCAGGTTTCTTTGGTATTTATGCGTCCAGTATAATTTGGGTTATAACCCTTTGATATATTGTTTCAGTACAGGTGGCAAAGTGTAAAGACTTTCCTGTTTTTCGAGCAAACAGCGCCGCGATAGAGATTGCAATGCGTTTAGCAAATCTGATGATGATATTTGTCCGTTTTGTAGCAATTTTGCGAATTTGACTGGCTGGTTTTCTGTCCCCAACAAGGACATGACTTGTTTTTCTAGTTCGGAAGTGCGATCGTACTGCTGCTGTAAAAAAAATTTCAAATCTTCGGGTAACAATAGGGTATCATCTATTAATAAGTCAGTCACACCTATTCCCAACTATTGAATCAGACTCGCCACGCTTTTTAACCATAAGGGATTGCCTTGGTAGCGGTGAATGAGCGCTTCGCAGTTATCAATTTCTGTTAATCCTTTATCTCGGAGAATTTAGGCGTTGCTGATTCACGGTATGAATCAACTTTTGGCTTGATGTTACAAAACTCACCCTCAAGGGGGCTGATAGCAATTGGGAAATCTGAATTCCTAGCTGTATTCAGCAACGCCAAAATCCCATCTCTTTTTCTCATCACAATCTTATCCATAGCCCCCCTTCCACTGCGACGATTGTACCGAGAGCGATCGCCCATCACGCATCAAGAGCGATCGCCCGTCACACCAAATACCAAACACTGGGATGATTGTACCGAGATAGACGCCCTTCACACCAAGTACCAAGTCGATGTCTGCGGTACAATCAAGGTAAAACTTATGATTAATCTTTCAAAAATTAACACAATCAACTGACTGCTGACTCACTAATGCAAAAACTTGCGAACTTGATATTCGCGACTTTCGGCGATCGCAATTTGCAAATCGCCCATTTTGGCATCCAACTCCTCGATTGTGCTTTGTGGCACCGACTTCCACTTCTCCCTAGTTTCCCAGCGAATCAACATCACCACTTCATTTTCCACCGGATCTACCCAAATTTCTTTGCCTAAAAAACCGTCCAAACTTTTTAGTCCCTCCGTCCAAACTTCCTGATCTCGCTGAATAAACTTCTCCCACTTTTCTTGAGGTACTTTAAATTTGAGCCACTCAATTACCATCTTATTTCCTATTTGTAAATAGCTAATTAATCGTTGCAGATCGCAATTTTAATTATCAACTCCGTTCCCTCTCCCGGACGCGAAACACAGCGCAACTCACCGCCGTGCTTTTCTACTACTAAGTGCTGGGATATTGCTAGACCCAAACCTGTGCTCGTGTCTGGACATTTAGTGGTAAACAAAGGGTCAAAGATGCAGTCGAGGACTTCTTCAGTCATGCCAGGGCCATTGTCACTAATGGCGATCGCAACTTCGTTTTCCCCTACCACAAAAGTCCGAATCCGAATTTCCGGATTGAATACTTCAGCTCTCGCTCGGCCTGCTGACAAAGACTGACTTTGCATTTTACCATACTTTTCGGCATTTCTCCCCCCTTCTTCCAAAGCGTCGATCGCATTTGTCAACAAGTGCATGAACACTTGGTTTAAGTGTCCCGCATAGCAGTGAACTCGCGGCAAATCCCCGTACTCTTTAACTAGAGAAATCCCCGGCCGTCCCCCTTTAGCTTGCAGGCGATTTTGCAAGATCAGCAAAGTGCTGTCCAAACCCTCGTGGATATCAGCAGGCTTCATTTGGGCTTCGTCGGTACGCGAGAACAAGCGGAGCGATCGCACGACATCGCGAATCCTTTCGGAACCGATTTTCATTGAATTTAGCAGTTTTGGCAAGTCTTTTTTGATGAAGTCTAAGTCTAATTCTTCCATCAAGTCTTGAATTTCCGGCACGGGATGGGGATAATATTTTTGGTAAAGGTCGATCGATCGCAGCAGTTCTTGAATGTAGCCAGTGGCGTGGCTGACGTTGCCAGAAATAAAACTAACTGGATTGTTAATTTCGTGCGCTATTCCTGCTACCAACTGCCCCAGAGATGACATCTTTTCTGTTTGAATCAGTTGAGTTTGAGTTTGCTGCAAAATTAACAGCGTCTGCTCTAATTTAGCCGCTTGTTGTCGCAGGCGTTCTTCGGATTCTTGCAAAGCTAAAAGAGACTGTTTACTTTCTGTAATATCCAATCCCACAAATACCGCCGCCGTATTGTTATGGTATTTTTGAGCCACTATTAGATAAGTTTTATTTTCTCCTCGGATGCTCGCTGTTACTTCTTGAGATGTTTTCTTTTTAGGGTTCGCAAAGAAATCGTATACTAAATCGTTAAATTTGGGACTTGTCTCTAAAAAACCTACTTTTTGACCGATAAATATTTCTGCCGGCATTTTGTAAGCGCTAGCTAAATGTCGGTTTACTCCCAAATAGCGCAAATCTGAACTTACCCAAGAAACCAATCCGGGCACCGCGTCCAAAACGGCTTGAAGTTGCTCTTTTGCCTCTACGAGCGCTGATTCTGCTGCCAGGCGAGCGGAAATGTCGCGGGCGATAGCGCAGCGGTATTCGCAGCCACCGTATTCTAAATAATTGACTTTAACTTCGACGGAAAAACTGGCCCCGTTTTTGGTTTTGTAACTGGTTTCAAAAGTAAGGTTGGTTTGCTCCTTGAGTTGAACCCAGTGTTCTCGCCAATCCGATGCTGGCAACTGCGAATCGATGTCGCTAACCCTCATATTTAGCAGTTCCGATTCCGAGTAGCCGAAAAGATGGCAAGCGGCTTTGTTCGCGTAGCAAATTTGACCGTCGGAGGTAGTAAAAAAGATTGTATCAGAAGCATTTTCGAGGGCAATTTGAGTTAGTTGCGGTATTGTTTCTAACTGCTTGCTTTTGACCTCGGACTGAAATTTATTAGAGCAATTAGTTTGAGCGGGAGCCTCAGCGATCTTAGATGCAAACAACATCAAACCGCCGATCGCACCTTCGTTATTTTTCCAAGGCTGAAATACCCATCTTACCGACTCGCTGACAGAGCCGCTTGCGATTTTTCCTGATACAGATGCGATCGATCGCCCTGCCACAAACTCGCTGTATTCCAAAACACCCGCCAAACAAGCCTGGGCATTTTGCTCCCAATATTCCGGAAGATTCGGGAACAGTTCCCAATGAGATCGGCCGATCACCTCCCCGCGGCCCATCCCGGAATCTGTTTCCCAGCGACGGGAAACCGACAGATAGCGCATTTCACAATCTACCATTGCCACGGCGTCGGCGGAGCGCTCAACAAACCGCCGAAATCTGTCTTTACTCTCGGACACGGCTGCCTCTGCGGGTTGTTGGGCGATCGGGACATTCCCGTCAACGTACCTTCCCAGTCCCTGACTTTTTTGCTGAACTGGCTTAGTTTGCACGGTTTGGGATTTCCTCCATAGCTGTCAAGTTTGAAAAACTCTGTTTTACACCAAAAATGCTGTTTTCCCCTGATTTGCTCTCTCGGACAATACCCTTAGAGGGTATCACCCATCATTGATATCATTTTTGATGGGGATATGTCTATAGGCATTGCTATCAACTTAAGGCTAAAGGTAGTGCCAGCCTGCTGTGTGACGATGAGGCACAGATCGCGCCTGCGTCTCCGAAATAGTCGGAGGCGACTGGAGTGAACTCTTGTCTCCCCCGACTATTCCGGGGCCCAAGAGGGCAGCGAGACTAGGCAAAAAATGAGAGAGACAAGGGTTTTAAGCGATTGTTTACAGCAATGATCTGTAGGTCTTCAAGAAATTTTCCCCACACTTTGAGAGTCAGAAAATTTCCTGGTGATTTTTCGGTATTTTAGACAAGTTCCCAAAAGAATGCAACTGTCGGCCCGGGATCCAAACCTTGAGCTTCATCACTCATTCCTAATTCTTTAATTGAAAATCCCACATTGAACATGGTATGAGATCGTGTAGCTAGTGCGATCGCCAGATAGGTTGAGAATGCAAGAGAGCGCTCAAACAAATTTGTGCGTAAATTCACTGGTAAAATCCACTCTTCCTTTCCGCAACATTGCAGGATCCAATCTTTCAGTGGTGTTGCAAGTCATCAAAACTACGAGTTTTTGCTGAAATTGAATGCCGTGTTCGTCGATGACGCTTTGATACAAAGTTCCATCCAGCAAACTCAAAATATGTTCAGTTTTGTTAGTGCGTTGGGCCTCGGCAGTCGATCGATTTTGAGCCAAATTATCAGCCTCATTGATAATAATACAAATCCGCTCTAAATAACTCGGTGGCACAAAATTTTCCACAGCATCGTGGTCTAAGATAAAAATCACATAACCCAGCGGCACTAAAATTTCCTTTGCTACCGCTTGCGTCCAAGCAGTTTTTCCCGTCCCCGGTTCGCCACTAACCAAAACAGCCAACTGATTTTGATCTAAAATTGCCTGCTGAACTGTATCGGTAAAACTTTGAACTTCCGCAGAAAAGGTGCGAATTGGGAACTGGCTGTGAACCTGTCCGACGCGGCTTTTGTACCCTCCCAGAATCACTGCTAAATTATAAGTTGCCTTGCTAACGAGCGGCGCAATATCTTGGCAAATTAGAGTGTAGCAGCGTCTTCCCCTGTCGTAGCTGTCAATTTGCAGCCAGCAGCCGAATCGAGCCCAAGAAGCATAAACAGTACCCAAAACTTCTAAGCGTTCCCAGCTAACAAACCGCTCCGGGGGATAAGAAAAATGTCGCTCCATAAAAAACTGGGTAATTGCATCCGGTTTTCCGAGCAAATCCAGAACTTTGAAAACAGTAATCTCTTGGAGTTTGTTGAGAACGTAGTCGATGGGAATACTAGCGCGGCTGACCAATTGCACCACAGGCGTTTCGGTAACTAAAACGTCTTTGTAGCGGTAATCCGGGTAAACTGGCTGCGGAGTAATGTAATCCCAAAACTCATCAATTTCGTAGCGAGTATTTTCGGAAAATACATTTAAAATATTTGCCCACCAAGTATATTGGTGTCGTCCCATTGCATCGGCAATGTCGCTAGCTGCGCCTAAAGTTTTTTGAGCTAGTTCTAAGGGGTCGGTAGACGCTAAATGTACCAGGTGCTCCCAATCAAATTGACGGTAAAAAGGTCGCCAACCAGAGCCTAGCAGACCTCTATTGGAAGAATTGTTTTGATGAAAATTGTTTTCGCGATCGCCCATGTTTTCCGCACTCATTTGGCAAAAATCCTACTTACTCTTATTTTACATTTTTTGTCGTACACCTTCTACAAAATACGGGAAAATAATCAAATTATTTTGAGATAAGTGGCTGGCACAAAATCTACTAACCAAACTTTGTTTTCCGAGCAGTAAAATGTATGGCCGTCACGTTGCATTGCTGCGGCATCTACAGTAAAGACTGCCGGGATGCCGTGTCTTGCGCCTACTTGGCGCGCCGTCTGGATATTCACGGACAAATGAACGTGATGCCGCGACATTTTCCTAATTCCTTGACTGAGAATTGACTCGACGGCAGCGCTACCTGTTCCGTTATATAAAATATTTGGGGGAACAGCGGGTTCTAACTGTAAGTCAACCTCGATGCTGTGTCCTTGGTTGGCACGAATTAGAGTGCCTGCGGAGTTAAATGAAAAGCGCTGCTTGTCGTTTTGCGCGACTACTTCCTTGAGTTCTGCAAGCTGAACAGGAAAGTTATTTTTTTGGCACGCATCGAGGAGATCGCTAACAGGAACCCAGCCACCTGGAGCCAGTTCGATGCCGATGCGCGAGGGCGCGTGACGCAGGTGTTTGCTGAGATATCTGCTGATTTTTACTAATCGAGAATCGTTCATAATTTTACTTGATTTATTTAGCTTTTAAATCACTTTTTACAAAATGTCAGTAGCGGGTTATATCGTTGATTGGAGGCAGGTTTATTGAATCTGTTTGCAATGCCGTAGGGCGCTTTAGGGAACCCGCATTTACAGGTTTTTGGGGAACGATTTTCGGATATAAAAATGGTATTGCGCGCGAATTATAGCGGTGATATGCGCTCTTAAGCACCTAGAGAAATAGGTTCTGCATCCGTGAATAAAAAAGTGTTACTAGTGCCATTTGTGACGAGATTTATATTTTGATAATTATGAAAAACTTTGCCTTCTGCCGAATGCTTTCTACCTGGGGATAACTCCGCCAAAAATAGCAAAATTTAGATAGCGCCAGTGACATCCTGCGTCTGCAAAACCAGCTTCTGCAAGCCACTTTGTCTGCTCTTCCACAGAGGATGGAATATCTTCTTCTCGATATTTTTTAAACCAGGCTGCATCGTCTTCTCCGTTAGCTTTCATGTACTGCCGCCACAACTGTTCGTATTGCTCAGTCAGCCGGGGAGTAGCACCTGTCACAATATCTCGAATTAGCAAGATCCCCCCTGGATTCAGCGAGTGGAAAAGTTTGTGAAATAGCTGTTGTTTACCTGCGCTGTCGAGGTGGTGGATTGCCAACCCAGAAACTACCAAATCGTAACCGCTACCGAAATCATCTTCTGCAAAGTTTCCTTGCTGCAAGGTCAGCCGTTCTCGGAAAGCGCACAAGTTTGTTTGGCAAATTTTCAGCATATTTTCGGCGATGTCAAAGGCTAGGACATTTGCTTGAGGAAATGCTGACAAAATTATTGCCGACAGTATGCCTGTCCCCGCGCCTAAATCCAGCACTTTTATGTTAGCATTAGTTTCAGAAGTGATTAACTGCAATATTACATCGTGTTGCTCGCCATAGCGCGGAATGAGGCGTGGAATTAAACCGTCATAATCAAAGGCTATTTGTTCAAATTGCTCGCGTACAGCGTCTAAATTCACAGAAAATCTTCCTCAAATTGTTAATAGTTGAGTGCGTCAATAGTGCGTCAATGCAGTTGGGCGGTTCTCTTATCTCACTGTATATTACATTTATAATACAAATAATCTACAGACCTGTCAAGATGTAGAATAAAATAATTTAAAAGAAGTTACGGACGATCGCCAGATAGGGACTTAGCGTACCCCAACCCGCCCCTGATTTGGGAAGTTTCTAGCCCTGCACATATTGTCTTTCTGTGCAGATGAGACAGAATGCCACAGACCCAAAAGCCAGCCGAATACGAGACTTTGTGCCAGCTACCTGGAGTAATTGTGAGACAAAAGTTGACGCTTATGATACCCGTTTCAAACAATAATGCAACTTTAGGTGCGTGCTCCCTACCCTAAATTTGTCAGTAATTTCACATAGTAATATATAAAATATAAAATATAAAAGGGAATTAGCAAGGAGCCGACGATCGGCTAGATATGAAAAAATCAGTCCTCAGATTGACAAACTTTAGCCAACTATAAACAAAAATTGAGTTGACTCCCGAGTGGATGTGGTACCTGCCAATTTTTCCGGAAGATAAAGAGATGCAAAGTATTGCACCCGCAGGCGCGGGAAAGAAAATTGTGATAATGAATCAGGATGCGAGTAGATTAGGTGTCAGCCGTCAGGGGAAGATAGAAACAATGGAAATCCAACAACGGAGTAAGGATAAGCCCGATCGCCAGCAACAAAAAGCGTCCGATCGGCTCGATCAATTTTCTACGACAAAAGAAGTAGATTCGTCGCTACAAGAATGTTTAGATTTTAAAATAGCGATCGACCGATCGGCAATTGCGATGAGGACTGACGCGCGAGGAATTATCAACTACGTCAGCGATCGACTTTGCTGCATCTCCAACTATTCCCGCGCTGAACTAATCGGCAGCCACTTTGGCATCCTCCATTCGGAATATAAATCTTCGAGATCAATCAAAAATTTGCTGTCAACGGTTGCCAAAGGTGAAGTTTGGCAAGGAGACATTCAGAATAAAGCTAAGAATGGAACTGATTATTGGGTGTACGCAGCAGTAGTTCCACTGTTGGAGGGCAAGGGAAAACCCTGTCAGTATTTGGCGATCGGATTCGACATCACCGCTCGCAAAGCCGTTGAAGCCGCCCAAGCCGAAGCCAACCGGGCAAAAGACGAATTTCTGGCGATCGCCTCCCACGAACTGCGATCGCCCCTGAGCGCGATTTTGGGATGGGCGCAGCTAGCCCGATCGCGCAATTTAAACGAAGCCACCACCAGGCGCGCTTTGGAAATCATCGAGCGCAACGCCAAATTACAAAACCGACAAATAGACAATCTCCTCGACCTCTCGCGCTTGCTGCGAGGGAAAGTGTGCCTCAACATCGGCCAAGTTCACCTCCCGTCTATCATAGAATCGGCGATCGACACTCTGCGTCCCGCCGCCGATGCCAAAAACCTCCGCTTAGAAACACATTTCGACCCCGCGGTCACCTACGTTTTGGCAGATGCAGAACGATTGCAGCAAGTAGTCTGGAACCTTCTTGCAAACGCCATAAAATTCACCCCAGAATCGACACCATACCCAGTGCAAGTGTTGATCGAGCCTACTCAGTCAGGGGTCTTGATTCGGGTCAGCGACAGCGGTTGCGGCATCGACCCCAAATTTCTGCCACACATCTTTGACTACTTCCGCCCTGCAGACAGCTTCCAGAATAAGGAACAAAATCGGCTGGGGCTGGGGCTGTCAATTGTGCGGCAGTTGGTGGAACTGCACGGGGGAACTGTTTGGGCTTCGAGTCCCGGCCTCGGTCAGGGGGCAACCTTTGGGGTGCTGCTACCGAGCGCCAACAAAAATGCACCCGACGATCGCACTGCTGCGATCGCCCAAAGGGAAAGCAGACCCGGATCGGTTTCCAGACCCCTAGCGGGAAAACAAGTCCTGGTGGTCGAAAGCAGCGCCGAGATCCGCCAATTTCTCAAAACAGGCCTCGAAGCATTTGGAGCCAAGGTAACAGCGGTGGGTAGCGCCTGCGAAGCGATGGCGGAGTTGCAACAGTCGCGACCCGACGTGTTGGTGAGCGATATGACGGTATCGGGAGCCGACGGCTGCGATTTGATCCGCCGCATCAGAGCAATGGAAATGTCCGAACACAGGCAACTGCTGCCGGCAGTGGCGCTGACGGGAGGCATCGAGGAAGAAGATTCGGCATCGGCGCTGGAGGCAGGGTTTCAGAGGCATTTGTCGAAGCCGGTGGAAGCGAATCAGTTGGTGAGCGCGATCGCCCAATTGGCTGGACTGACTGGATTCGGCTCCGGAGAGTGGGGATCGGGAAATATTCGGGCAACCACACCCCATGTCCTGCTACCGGAACCTAACA
This sequence comes from Microcoleus sp. Pol12B3, assembly GCF_036701355.1. Taxonomy (NCBI): domain Bacteria; kingdom Bacillati; phylum Cyanobacteriota; class Cyanophyceae; order Oscillatoriales; family Microcoleaceae; genus Microcoleus; species Microcoleus sp. Pol12B3. The sequence goes on along the minus strand of NZ_JAUBQS010000027.1, from coordinate 46,514 downwards.
GTTTGGACGACAAAAATTATCTGGAAAATTTAACAAGTGACAGCAGAGAATTACCGCTGTTGCTAGTAGTAGAAGACAACAATTTTCTGCTGGCTTACCTCCAAACTTTATTAACTCCGTACTATCGAGTCGCCGTGGCGAGGGACGGGGTTGAAGGTTTAGAAAAAGCCAAAAGTTTGCAGCCAAATTTGATTGTTAGCGACCAAATCATGCCCAGACAAAACGGACTGGATTTACTCAAGGAGATTCGGAACACGCCAGAATTGAAATCTACTCCGGTAATATTTTTGACAGCGCGATCGGGGATGGAAGCTCGAATCGAAAGTTTGGATGCGGGTGCTGACGATTATATTTCAAAGCCTTTTGACGAGAGGGAATTGCTCGCTAGGGTGAGAAATTTGTTGCGATCGCACTCAGCCGAACAGCAGTTGACGGAGCTCAACCGTCAGTTGCAGCAGCAGAAACAGCAGTTAGAAACAGTGAATCGAGCCTTGCAGTATTTGGCAAATTACGACAGTTTGACTGAGGTAAGAAACCGCCACTCTTTTAATGAATACCTCGATACGGAATGGCGGCGTTTGGCAAGGGAAGAAGCACCGCTGTCTTTGATTATGTGCGACATTGATTATTTCAAACTTTACAACGACACTTACGGTCACCAAGCGGGGGATGAATGTTTGCGGCAAGTGGCGGCAGTGATCCAGCATTCGGTCAAGCGAGCGGCAGATTTAGTAGCGCGTTACGGTGGAGAAGAATTTGTAGTAGTTTTGCCGAATACGGATATTGAAGGTGCCACTTGCGTAGCTGAAATGATCGCACAACAGGTGCGGGGTTTGCACATAGCTCACGCTAAGTCTGCTGTCAGCGAATACGTGACGCTGAGTTTGGGTGTAGCTTGCTGCATTCCGGCGCCGATGTCGCATCCGGGGGCGCTAATTGCGATCGCCGATGAGTCGCTTTATCGGGCGAAAGAAGCAGGGCGCGATCGAGTTTCGGTTGCCGCATTTGAAGGATAATATAATAGTTAAATAAAATTGTATGGTGTGTCAGAGAGCGCTAGTTTCGATTTAAACAGGTTTTTTGGTCGGACGCACCATACAAATGTGCTTGCAAAATTGTGCGAATTAAAATTGCTATAAAATAGTTAAATGAGGTCGTGCCATGACAGCAACATTAGACAAACAAAAAGACCAGCGCCTAATTCATTCCGGGATAGATTGGGAACAATTAAAGCTAATCGAGCAGGGGTTTTCTGATTCCCGCGGTATCCGACTTTTTTATTTCAAAGGTGAGGTAGAAATCTTGGCAGTTTCGCAAGAACATGAATCTTTCAGCAGGACGATCGCAGGTTTGCTGATAGACTACTTTGTTGAAAAAGACATTGAGTTTAACCCGTTGGGTAGCTTTACCCAAGAGAAGGAACAGGAAGTCTCAGTACAAGCTGATGAATCTTTTTTAATTGGCAAGTCAACAGGTATTACCCCCGATGTTGCCATCAAAGTAGTGTTTAGCAGTGGGGAAGAAAGCAAATTGAATCGCTACCAAGCCTTGGGAGTACCCGAAGTTTGGTTTTGGGAGGATGGAGTATTTAGCCTGTATCATTTGCGATCGCACGGATATGAAAAAATTGACCAAAGCGAAGTTCTGCCCGGTTTAGACATCAACCTACTGTCTCGCTGCTTGCTGATAGCTTCTAGGGTTGAAGCCGTTAAGGAGTTTCGGCGCGGGATTACTCCGGTATAGAGAAAAAGTGGAATTTGGTTTGTGGTTCTTGACAGCTGTGTATTACAAATGTAATATAAGATTGCGGTAGAAAAGCTCGATCGACCGACACCAGAAAACAAAATTTAGAAAAAACCTATGCAACCCATCCGACAAGGCGACGTAATTCTCACTCCCGTACCGAAAATCGAAGGAGAAAAAAAACCTCACCTAACTCTCGCTGAAGGTGAAGTCACCGGACATTCTCACCAGATTATTGAGGGACAAGCTGAACTATACGAAAAAGACGGCACTCTGTACTTGCGGGTGCTTTCACCGACAGCTTTATTGAGTCACGAAGAACACCATGCGATCGCAATTCCCGAAGGTAATTGGATGGTGCGAATTCAGCGCGAATACGAACCGCAAGGTTGGAGGTATGTCGCAGACTAAGGTTAAAAAATTAACGCCTGAACAAGCTGCGGAAACAATTAAATCGGCTTAAAGTGCGATCGGCAAAAAAGCACCGGAAATCATTTGGCAGTCTGTTAGATTTTTGGATTTCGGTTTTTAATTGAACTCATTCCTACGGCAGAAATTGGATTGTTTTTAAATCCCTTGTGCAGGATTGCGACTGGATTTATCCCTATGAAAAAGTTTGCATTATCTGTGAAAAGCCGATCGCACTTTCCGCAGACAGCAACTACCGCTTGCACGCCGAAGGAACACCAGCGGTACAATTTGCCGACGGTGTTTCGATTTACGCCTATCACGGCGTGATTTTGCCCGAATGGTACGGTAGGCTGCACCCGCACCAGTGGCAGTCTAAGTGGGTATTGAAGGAACAGAATGCAGAAGTTCGGCGCGCGTTAACTCAGGGAATTACTTACGATCGCATTTGTCAAGAATTAGAGGTGACAGAATTAGATAGTTGGCAGGAATACACTTTATTAAGCATCGAGTTTGACGATGATTTTGATGACGAGGGTAATGCAAAGCCAGTTTATTTGTTAAAAATGACTTGTCCAAGTACGGGACACATTCACGCTTTGCGAGTGCCGCCCGATCTAGAATCAGCTCAAGAAGCAATTCGCTGGGTAAATTGGGATATTGACCCAAAGGAGTTTTCCGTGCCAACCTGAGTAATACAAATTTAAAAAAGTGTTGCTACAATCATTAGTCTTATACCAATTGTTAAAAGTCACAGAACCCCGCCCCGGACTTAGGCTAAACCGTTTCCACAGCCGATATCTGTACCTCAGTCAACTGAAAACCGCTATATTGACAAAAGCCTTAATCCATGAAACACCGATAAGCGTTCCTGCAGTGTGCCAGTTCCCAGGGTGGAATGCACCAACCACCGATCGCCCAAAAACAGTTAATAACATGAAGAAGAAGCCCACCCTCGATCGAAGGTGGGCTCAGTTCATGCCAGCTTACCGACAGCTAGGCAATCGGGTCTCTTCGCTGGTAGACGTAAAATATCGGAAAAAGATCCGAACGTCCGAAAAAACTTATCGCCCACCATTAAGCTTCAGTTTACCCAACCGGATCGGGAAAATTGCGCCCCTAGCGATGTTCCCCTGAAACCGGGGAACACTGGGGCTTCAACTTTTCAATAGACTTCTGCAAAAAAGCTAGTCTTGGGCCGGCAGGATGCCCAACCCCTACTCCGCACAAGAATTAAAATTGTTCGAGAAGTCTCATAATTCTCCTCTTTAACTTTGATTTGCCAACCGATTAAGCATCGTGATCGTGTGCAAAACGACGGAACAGGAAATCTAGGGCGTAGTTCCGCAAATTGTAGTATTCCGGATCTTCCATCATTTGAACCCGATCGCGCGGACGCGGGAAAGGAATCTCCAAAACTTCGCCAATTGTCGCCGACGGGCCGTTAGTCATCATCACCAGTCGATCGGCCAAAAACAGCGCTTCATCAATATCGTGAGTAATCATCAACACCGTACAGCGGTGATCGTTCCAGATTTTCAGCAATTCTTCCTGCAATTCCTCCTTAGTAATTGCGTCCAGAGCACCAAAAGGTTCGTCTAAAATCAGCACTTTCGGGCGAATTGCCAAAGCGCGGGCGATCGAGACCCGCTGCTTCATCCCCCCCGAAATTTGCGGCGGTCTTTTCTCAGCAGCTTCTGTCAATCCCACCATCGCCAAATGCTCTTTGACGATCGCATTTTTTTCTACCTTCGACTTATTCGGAAATACAGCATTAACCGCCAGATAAACATTTTCAAACACCGTCCGCCAAGGCAGCAAAGCGTAACCCTGAAACACCACCATGCGATCGGGGCCCGGCTTCGTAATCCGCTGCCCGTTAATCGACACGGTACCCTGGCTTGGATGGCTAAAACCCGACACCATATTTAACAGTGTTGATTTGCCGCAGCCCGAGTGTCCGATCAGAGCAATAAACTCTCCCTCAGCTACATTCAGATTGACGTTTTCTAAAGCCCTGTAACCGTTTGGATATACTTTATAAACATTGTCCATCACCAAAAAAGGTTGGCGGCGGCTTTTTCCCCGCTGGATTTGAGTTTTGGTGTTCGTCTGGTTTTTAGTGGTGTTGAGCATGGGTTTAGGAAATTGTGAGTGGGTGATTCGCCAATAAAGAAGGAAGTTCGGCAACGAGCGATGTACGGGATGTAAAAGATGTAACGGATGTCATGAACAGGGAATTGCTCACTAGCAATTAACAGCTAAAAACCAACAACTAACAATTAGCAATTTCCCTGTTTTTATCTAACTAAAAACCTCTCTAAGCAGCTCTGCGGCCGGAATCGAGTACAACTTCAGCCATCGTGAAATCGCGTTTAATCGCCAGATTGTTGAGATAGCCGATCGGATCGTCAGCATTAAACACCGAGCCGTCAAACAAGCTGAGAGAACCGCGAGTGTAAGTAATATCAGCCATCCCCAGCTCTCGGGCCGCCGTGCTGAACGCACCGACTCGCACCACCCGTTCCAGAATTTCCACCCAGTTGCGCGGGAACACAGTATCGCCCCAGCGCGCCATCTGTACCATGTGCCACAGTTGTTCGGTGCGGCTCGGGCGATTCACCCCCTCTCCAGAAAACAAGTGGTGGGCGTATTCCCGCATCGGAGTATCAAGGTTGCAAGCAACAGATTTCGGGTCGCCTAGTTGGATGTAACTCTTGTCGGTGGCGACGTACTCCCTTCCCGCGACAATTTCCGAAACCTCGGCGGCGTGATTTGGATCGGCGCAGTAGTGGCAAGCTTCCAGCAAAGCTTTGACTAGAGCAATGTGAGTGTTGGGATAAGCATTTGCCCAGTCTTCCCGCACCCCCAGAATTTTCCCGGGGTGTCCGGGCCACAGTTCCAAATCTGTCGCCACCGTAAAGCCGACTCCTTCCATCGAGGCCCGCAAGTTCCAAGGTTCGCCGACGCAGAAACCGTCAATAGTGCCGCCCTGCAAGTCAACGATCATTTGAGCCGGTGGGATATTTTTCAGCAACACATCGCGATCCGGGTCAATGCCGCCGGAAGCCAGCCAGTAACGCAGCAACAGGTTGTGCATCGAAGAAGGGTGAACGATGCCCATACGGTGCGTTTGCGCTGGCGTTCTCTGGAGCATTTTTTTAAAGTCTGCCAGAGTGTAGATTCCTTGGTCGTAAAAGCGCCTCGCGAGGGTAATTCCGTTGCCGTTGCGGCTCATGGTGAGGGCTGTAACCGTCGGAATCGGCTTTTCTTGGTGGCCCCCCAAGCTCAACCACACCGCCATCCCAGAGGGCATTTGAGCTGCGTCTAAGTAACCTGCGGCGATGCCGTCTACGATGCCGCGCCAGCTTGTTTCCCGCACGAGGTGGACTTCATCGAGGCCGTGCTTGGCAAAAAAGCCTTTTTCTTTGGCGACAGCGAGGGGAGCACAGGCTGCCAGCGGAATAAAGCCGAGTTCGAGGTTGACTTTTTCCAGGCCGTGGCGGGCGATCGCGGGTACTTTCCGCGCCCGCAGTTTTTTGACGCGCTTCTGCTGGTTGAGGAAGTAAATCATTTCGCTGCGTAGAGCGTAGTAGCTGGGGTGTGAGACTACTTCCATCCGTTTGCGGGGGCGGGGGATGTCTACTTCGAGAATGCCGCCAATCTTCGATTCTGGGCCGTTGGTGAGCATGACGATGCGATCGCTCAGCAACACGGCCTCATCCACGTCGTGCGTTACCATCAGGGCGCTGATTTCGTACTCTTGGCAAATTTCCATCAACTTTTCTTGCAAGTTGCCCCGAGTCAAAGCATCCAAAGCGCCGAAGGGTTCGTCTAAGAGTAACAGTTTGGGCCGCAGGGCCAGAGCACGGGCGATCGCCACGCGCTGTTTTTGTCCGCCCGACAGCAGTGCGGGTTGCTTCTCGGCGTGGGGCGTCAAGCCCACCATGTCGATGTGTTTTTGAACGATTTCGAGGCGTTCGGCCTTGGGTAAGCCGCTCATTACCGAGTCTACGGCTAGGGTAATGTTTTCTCTGACCGTCCGCCAAGGTAGCAGGGAATAGTTTTGGAATACTACCATGCGATCGGGGCCTGGCTGGGTGATTCTTTGTCCTTCTATTGTCACCAATCCTTCTGTCGGCAGATCCAAACCTGCCACCATATTTAGTAGCGTAGATTTACCGCAGCCTGAGTGTCCTATCAAGGAGATAAATTCTCCTTTTTTAATTTCTAAGTCGATGCCTTTGAGGGCTATGTATGTGCCACCGTCTGTTAAATTAAATACTTTTCCGACTTGTTCTACTGCAATCAAAACAGACATGATTTTCTTGCCTTTTTTGTAGGTTTGTTATTTCGCTAGATATTGATTGTTGACTGTTGACTGTTCGCTGTTTGCTGTTTGCTGTGGATTGTTAGCTGTTAATATATAACAGCTAATAGTTAATACATTCCTGGATGCCTAAAACTGGTCTTTAAACTAACCAAAATACTTTGTTTAATCCCTCAACAATAGTTGAAAAAACAGGTTTCTGAGCCTCGGAGTTCGTACTTCCTGTAACAGTCAACCGTCAACTGCCAACCGTTAAACCATAGAATTAGCTACTTTCCTTGAGGGGGGGCAATTTTTTGCTGCAACCAAGCCATCATGCGATCGAGCAACAAACCAACAGCCCCAATGTAGAACACCGCTAACAGAATTTCGCTGATGTAGTTTTGCTGGTAAGCATTCCAAATAAAGAAGCCGATACCCGTAATCCCCGACATCACGATTTCCGCAGCAATAATCGCCAGCCAAGCCAAACCGATCGCAATTCTCAATCCTGTGAAGATATAAGGAAGCGCCGACGGAAACAAGATATTCATGTAATATTCCTGACGAGAAAGCTGCAGCACTTTCGCCACGTTGTTGTAATCGTCGGGAATTTGGCGAACACCTTCAGCCGTGTTGATTAAAATCGGCCAAACTGAAGTGATAAAAATCACGAACAAAGCAGCAGGTTCGTTTTGTTGCAGTGCAGCCAGGGCAATGGGCACCCAAGCCAAAGGGGCCACCATCCGCAAAAACTGAAAAAGCGGATCTAAAGCGCGGTTTAGAAAAGGATTTGTACCTACCAAAACACCCGTACCAATTCCCACAACGGCCGCGAGAGTGTAGCCTTTTGCCACCCGTTCCAAACTCGCCAAAGTCTGCCAAAATAAGCCAATTCCGTAGGTTTTGGAGTTCATGAAAGGATACATCAACAAGATCCGCGTCCGTTCGTCAGTCCAAATGCTGATCGGCCCCGGCAGTTTGATCAGTCCCGTACTTGACAAGAATTGCCAAACCAACAGAAACCCCAAAACTCCTAAAATTGGCGGCAAGATATTTGGGGAATTCTTCTTCCAAAACTCGCCAAAAGCTCCTTGTGCATTGCCGCCTCTCCGACTTGTACTTACAGCCATGCTGCTAATCTCCTATGTCTGGTGCTGTGTATTTTCGAGACTAAATTTCGAGACTAAATTATGGGAAGCTAAAACCCCATCACACTTTTTTAATTGCCAAACTCTTGAGATAAGCTTCTGGCTTTTCCGGGTTGAATTCTGTGCCGTCAAAGAACTTTTCAACGCCGCGAGACGTACTTTTCGGAATGTCAGCATCAGCAACTCCGGCTAATTTTGCTGCGGCTTTCCACAAATCTTCGCGGTTGACTTTATCGATGATTGTCTTAGAATCTGCCAAGGTTGTTGTCGGCAGGAAACCCCAGCGAACGCTTTCGGTTAAGAACCACAAATCGTGACTCTTGTAGGGATAAGAAACGTTGCCGAGGTCGTCTTTCCAGTACAGCGGACTCATCTTGAAATCGTCGATCTCTGGTTGGCCGTCACCCATCATGTACTTGCCCTGGTAGGGAGGTGTCAAAACTGCCGGAGGTACGTCAAAGAAGTTTCTGCCAGAAGTAATGGCAACTAATTCGGGGCGATTTTCTGGTTTGTCGCACCACTGCTGGGCTTCGATCAGTCCTGCTAGCAGGGCTTCGGTGGCTTTCGGGTGTTTGTCTACCCAGTCGCCACGAATAGCGAGATATTCCTCGGGGTGATCTTTCCAGATTTGGCCAGTCAGGGCGGACATGAAGCCGATGTCCTCTGTGACGATCCGCAGGGGCCAGGGGTCGCCGGTACTGAAACCGTCCATGCTGCCGGTTTTCATGTTGGCTACGGTTTGCGCTGACGGTACTGTTAGCAACTCGGCCTCTGTGTCGGGATTGATGCCGTTAGCTGCCAGCCAGTAGCGAATCCACAAGTCTTGATTGGCTTTGGGGAAGGTGTAGGCTGCTTTGAAGGGGGTGCCTGCTTGTTTGAGGCCTTTGATGTAGTCTTGGGCTGCTTGATCTAGTTTGAGCCCGATGCCTTTGCCTTTGTGTTTTCCGGCGATCGCAATTCCATTTCCCTGAGTGTTCAACTGGGCCAGAACATACATTGGGATTTGGACGCTGTTTTTGGTAATCAGACCTTTACTAATTTGATAAGGCATGGGCATTTGCCACTGGCCGCCGTCGATGCCGCCGCCAGCAGATCCGATTTCTACGTTATCTCTTGCCGAGCCCCAGTTTGCTTGCTTGGCAATCGTAACTTCGGTCATGCCGTATTTGGCAAAAAAGCCTTTTTCTTGGGCAATGATTAAAGGTGCTGCTTCGACGATCGGGATATATCCCAATGTGATTTTAGTGCTTTCAATTCCTTCGACTCTTTTCTCGTTGGCAACAGCCATTACTGAGGTAGCTGCGGGTATCGCGCCGTCAGCACCGGCAGTTGCACCGGGTTCTGGGGGATTTCCCAAACAACCTTTGAGCAGTATTGAACCCAGGGCAGATGCACCTGCTGTGACGATAAATTTGCGCCTGGAAAATTGATCGGAAAATCTTGTCATAGTCTAGCCTCACTGCAATTCATAATCTTCTGTAACGACATCACTGAAGTTTATCAATGCGCTTTTTTTGTGTTCGCTAATTGGGTTGAGCGAACTGTTTTGAGCGCAGGTTGGCAGGAGGGAGCCAAAGATTTATCGCTAGCATAAGTCTTTAAACTATCCCTGCTGATTTGACTTTTTTGATTAATATCGATATTTCGAGCTGCCGAGTTGTGTGAACTCACTTTTTGCGAGCCACACGTTTCCTTGGCTTCGTTATTAGCTTACCGTACTCTTGCGGAAATTATAAAACAATTATTAAATTTGATTGATAAGCAAATCTTTTAGGAGTGCGATATCGATAAGGAGCCGTTGGGAAGGGCGAGCCGGTTTGCTTATCAAAACCGGGTCAAACTAAGACTGGCAGGGTAAAGGTTGTAGCGAATGGCGATCGCGTGGCATTCAAATAGATTGTCAATAAGCTCTCAACATCTGAGCGATCGCACATTTACTTTTTTAATATGTGTATATTTTTTTTAAGGTGGCGGTTAATTGTATTTTAAAATACAGAAATAAATACTGTTTTATGGTAGTGCTGTTTTCTAAGAGTTAACTGGTTTTCATTGGTGGACTAAGATTGGCGCTTAATCGTAAGTGATTTACCAAACTAAATATTAAATCCTAAAACTTGAAATTTCAGAAGATTAGAAGTACAAGATTATGACACTTATAGTTGCAGAGAAACACATTAATTTACAAAAGTCGATCGCAGTTATTTGTAGCGCGATCGTCCTAACATTATGTGGAAGTGGACTGTCTGCTTATGCCGCCGAAACGCGATCGTCCAACAGTAGACGAACATTTGCTGATTGGTGTCGCCAAAAAGCTGATTTGAGTCCTGAAGCTAAACATACTGTTGAGGTGCTGTTGAAAAAAGCTGAGACTACAAACTGTGATGAGGCCGATCGGAAACTTTCGAGTCTCATTGAACTCGACCTCATCAACAATTCTATCAGCGACATCAAACCATTGCAATCCTTGACCAACCTGGCCGATCTAGACCTCACATTCAATCAAATCAGCGACCTCAAACCGCTAGAATCCTTAACTAATCTGAGCGATCTCGACATCAGGAGCAATAAAATCAGCGACCTCAAACCGCTAGAATCCTTAACTAACCTGACTGTACTCTCCCTCGGCGAAAATCAAATCGGTGACATCCAACCGCTAGCATCTTTGACTAACCTAAAGCGTCTAGAGCTCTGGAAAAATCAGATCGGTGACATCAAGCCGCTAGTATCTTTGACTAACCTAACTTTGCTCTGGCTCAGCGAAAATCAGATCGGTGACATCAAACCGCTAGTATCTTTGACTAACCTGACTTCACTCAACCTCAGCTACAATCAAATCGGCGACATCAAACCGCTAGTATCTTTGACTAAACTGACTTCGCTCTGGCTCGACAAAACTCAAATCGGCGACATCAAACCGCTAGCATCCTTGACTAACCTGAAACAGCTCTTCCTCTACAACAATCAGATCGGTGACATCAAGCCGCTAGCATCCTTGACTAGCTTGACTGAACTCTGGATCAACAACAATCAGATCGATGACATCAAACCGCTAGCGTCCTTGACTAACCTGACACAGCTCAACCTCAGCCACAATCAGATCGATGACCTCAAACCGCTAGCATCTTTGACTAACCTGACCGATCTCTGGCTCGACAGCAATGAAATCAACGACATCAAACCGCTAGCATCTTTGACTAACCTGACCGATCTCAGGCTCGACAGCAATGAAATCAACGACATCAAACCGCTAGCATCTTTGACTAACCTGACTTATCTCCGGCTCGTCAACAATCAGATCGGTGACATCAAACCGCTAGCATCTTTGACTAACCTGACTGAACTCTGGCTCAACGGAAATCCGATCGCTCCCAAAACTTGTCCCCTCAAACCAGAGTCTATCTGTCATTGGGAACCCTTAAATTAAATGCTAAAACTTTACAGGCGGTAGGGTGCGTCAGTGGGAAAATCCGAGTTTATCGTGCTCACCACAAGCCTGACGCACCATACAGGTTAATGGTGAATTAGTTGGGCGGGTCAAAGCGGTTGACCCAGAGAGCAACACCGATCATCGGTAGGGCTACGCCGAAGCAAATCAGCCACTGATCCAAATTCATTGGAGCCGTCTCAAATATGCGATTGACAAACGGAGAATTAGCAAAGATGATCTGCAAAATCACCGCCATGACAATTCCCACACCGAGGGCGGGAGCGCCGCTAACTTCTTCCTTAGAACCGCTAAATTTAGCAATCAAAGAAGGCAGCAACTGGCTGAGACTCAACAGGTAAAAAATTCTCCCCATTACCAAAGCTTGAATCGCCATCGTGCGGGCCAGTTCCAAGGTTCCCCAATCCGCTTGGCGTACCCATTCAAACATTCCGAAAATCAGAGTCCAATTGTAAAGAGAAATAGCGATGATCCGCTTGATCCGATTTCCGGTGAGGAAAGCTTCGTTTACCGGTCGGGGCTGCTGTTTCATGACTCCCGCTGACTTGGGCTCGAAAGCCAGAGGCACTGTCATGGTGATCGAGTTGAGCATATTCAGCCAGAGAATTTGTAGCGACAAAATCGGCAATTCTCGACCGAGGAGGGTGCTGAGCAAAATTGTCATCGATTCTCCGCCGTTGACTGGGAGAATGAAGCTAATTGCTTTGAGCAGATTTTTGTAAACAGATCGCCCTTCTTCAACAGCAGATTCGATCGACGCAAAGTTATCATCGGTAAGAATCATGTCGGCGGCTTCCTTAGAAACCTCAGTACCGCTGCCCATCGCAATCCCGATATCCGCTTGTTTCAGCGCCGGCGCGTCGTTAACGCCGTCTCCCGTCATCGCCACGATTTCGCCTTTCTGCTGCAAGGCTTCTACGATGCGGAGTTTTTGTTCTGGGGCGACGCGGGCAAAAACTGAGCCGGCTTCTACGGCTTCGCCGAGTTCCTGCTTGCTCATTTCGGCGAGTTGAGCGCCGGTGTAGGCTACAAGTTCTCTGTGGTGTTTAGTTTTGCGGAATCCCATGCGGCGGGCGATCGCCTTGGCTGTAGCGATGTGGTCGCCGGTAATCATTTTGACTTGGATGCCGGCGGTTTGACAAGCTTGGACGGCTGCGATCGCTTCTGCCCGCGGCGGGTCAATCATGCCTTGCAGTCCCAAGAAAACCAAGCCTGACTCCAAATCCGAGTGATCGACGGAATTTTGGCTTTGGGGTACTGGCTTTTTCGCTAAAGCCAAGACGCGCAAGCCTTGCTTTGCCATTTCATCGACTTGATGGTGAATTTGTTCGCGATCGACTTCTACCGGATTTCCTTGGGTATCGAGACTGGAACCGCAGCGGCCGAGAATTGATTCTACTGAACCTTTGACGTACAAAATTTTGCCAGTGGGAGTTCGGTGCAGCGTCGCCATGTATTGAAACTGAGATTCAAAGGGAATTGAATCCAGCCGCTGCATTGACTTGGACAAAATTTGCTGGCTCAAATCGGCTTTTTTGCCCGCAGCAATTAACGCTCCTTCTGTCGGATCTCCAACGACAATCCAATCATCATCTTTAAATTCCAAGTGAGAGTCGTTGCAAAGGAGTCCGGCTTGCAAACATTCTTGCAAAGTTGGAGCTTGGCTGACAGTAATTGGCAGTTGGTTGAGTTGAATTTCACCTTCGGGGCTGTATCCCGTACCCGTAACCGAGTAGGATTCGCCGCCCGAATAGATTTCTTGCACCGTCATTTGGTTTTCCGTCAAAGTTCCGGTTTTGTCGGAACAGATGACTGTAGCGCCGCCGAGGGTTTCCACTGCGGGCAATTTGCGGACGATCGCGTGGCGATTTGCCATCCGGGAAACGCCTACGGCTAGGGTGACGGTAATGACGGCGGGTAAGCCTTCGGGAATTGCGCCGACAATCAGGGCGACAGCGGGTTCGACTGCTTCTTTAAAGGCTGAAACTCCCGCTGGGACTGGCCGTCCCAATCTGACGGCGAAGGTCAAGGTTGCCATTCCCAACACGAATAACAGCCAGTTTTGACTGAATTGGTTGAATTTGCGGGTTAAGGGGGTGGTGAGGTCGATGTGCCGATCTAATAGTTGGGAGATTTTGCCGGTTTCGGTTTTATTGGCGATCGCAATTACGATGCCGCTAGCTTGGCCAAAAGTGACAAAACTGCCGGCATAGGCCATGTTATCCCGTTCTGCTAGTGGCGTTTCTTTTGGCAGAACTATGTCTCCAGATTGTCCTAATTCTTTTTCGACAGCAACAGATTCCCCGGTGAGTCCCGACTCGTCGATTTGCAAGTCGCGCACTTTCACTAATCGCAAGTCTGCTGGTACTTTGTCGCCGGAAGTCAGGATTACTAAGTCACCGACAACGAGTTCTTTGGAGGGAATTCTTAATTTTTTGCCGCCCCGAATGACTGTGGCTTCGGTGGTGACAGCTTGGGCTAGGGCTTCAATTTTTTTCTCGGCTCCAGCTTCTTGGATGAAACTAATAGTAGCGTTGGTGGTTGTTACGCCCCAAATTACGCTAGCGTTTAGCCATTCTCCGATAACTGCTTTGATTAAACCTGCACTCAGCAAGATGATCAGGAGGGGTTGGTTAAATTGCAGGATAAATTTTAACCAGGCTGGTTTCGCAGCTTTAACCGTTAGTTCGTTTGGCCCGAATTTCTGTTGGCGATGGTTGGCTTCTGTCGGTTCTAAACCGCTTTCCAGGTTGGTTTCTAAGATAGTTGCAACCTTGGATATTTCTAGGTAGTGCCAATATTGCTCTGCTACGTCTACATCGTTGGCGGATCTTGATGGCATGATTCTTCCTGAATATTTGGGGTGTCTGACGAACTTCGATCGCTCCTTAATAGGCACGCTCAATACAACTCACCGCTCGTTGGAGCGTGAATATATTGAGCGACCTAATTGTTTGTTGATTACTTTAACGGGCTGTGACTTACATCTATATTACAACGGATGTGGCCGTTTGTGGCAAGAGATTTTGGGGATTTTTTCCAGCGCTAAATCTTGTTTGGGACTTGGTGGCTAAGATGGGGAAAAGTCGATCGAGTCCCTTGACATTTTGCCAACTTTAGGTTTGGTTGAAGAAAGTCTGTTTGGGCGGGTGTTAGTTCGATCGTCCGTTACAGAAGAGGATTTGTTTAAGGGCAGAAATTCGATCGTCCTAGCTTTCGCGATGCCATCGCCTGCGAACACTTTGACTTGGATGCCGACTGTTTGACAAGCTGGGAGGGCAGCGAGCTCAATTCATGACTCAATGCTATCAATTGCTCGTCTGCTATCCCAAAAAACTGAGCACCCTTTAGACCATTGAATTGAGATTTTGGGCTGCATCGTTCAATTGTTGAGTGCCTACTTTGGTTTGAGTAATACCACTAGCGGTTTCTTTTGCTGCTAGGTTGAGGCTGTTCATCGCATCCACTACTTGTTTAATCGCAACTGCTTGTTGTTGAGCAGTTAGAGAAATTTGTTGATTGTTCAATACCACATTGTTAACAGCATTTGCTACTTCCGAGAAAGCTGCTGCCGTTTCTTGACTGATTTTTGTTCCTTCTTCTACTGTTTTAGTACCTTCCTTTGTCACCGTTACAGTGGAATTTATCGCATTCTTGATATCATCGACTAGGCGGTTAATTTTCTCTGCTGATTTCTTACTTTTATCTGCTAGTTTGCGGATTTCTGTGGCTATGACAGTAAAACCTTTGGCGTTTTCGCCCGCCCGGACTGCTTCTACTGAGGCATTCAGTGCCAGCATATTTGTTTGATTGGCTAAATCTGTGACATCAGTAGAGATATTGCCAATCTGATGGGTTTGTTGGCTCAATTGCAGAATTTGTGCCGCGATTGCCCCGACATTTTCTTTCAAAATTATCATCGATTCCAGGGTTTGCTCCACTGCTAGGGTTCCCTTTTCAGTGATCTGTAAAGCTTGGCGTGCAGATTCCGCACCAGCTTGGGCTTGCTGGGCTGATTGTTGGGAAGCAGCGCCCAACTCATCCATTGTGATTGTAGTTTGATTTACAGAGCTAGATTGCTGTGCGGCTGTGCGTTCCTGCTGTTCAACTGTGGCAGCAATCTCTGTGGAAGAACTAACAATCATATTGACGGACTGATTCAGTGTCTCTGCAATTCCTGAAGCAATCCACCGAGCGATCGCAATTGCCATAATCGCTGCTAAAGCCGTGCTTAAAATCACCACTGTACTCAGGAACTGCAAAGCTTGAATCTGTTTCTTTTCTTGAGCGAATAAATTACTTTCCTCGGTTCTTTGAAACTCCTTAGCGATAGCATCAACCTGACGAAGCTTTGGTACAATTTGGCTCTTCCATAAGTTAAGTCCATTGTCTTGCTTACCTTGGTCAACCAAAGAAAAGGCTTGGTTATAGCCTTTGTCTATCTTATCTTGTAAGACATTCATTTCCTCTAGCCGCTGGCGCTGCTGTGGATTTTGAACCCGCTTCAGTAAATCCTGATAGAATTCGTCAAAGCTCTTTACCGCATTATTGTATTCAGTTAAAAAATCACTATCTTTTGCCAAAAAATACCCGCGAGCAGATTTTTGCATACCTGCAAATCCTAGCTGTTGCTCTTTCAAATCTATAACAACAGCATGAGAATTATTTAGCAATTTTCCTTTTTCTTCTACCTCTTTAGCATTAAAAAAAACCAAAGTAGCTGCTCCAACTGAAAGCAAAATCGGTATGGAATATCCCCACAGGATACGCTGTCTTAATTTGGTCGCTTTGAAGTTAATCATCGAAAATTTTCCTTATTGTTACAAAAAATCACTTAATCGCCTTCAAAGCAATAGGAACTGCATATCCGAGTAACATCAGGTTTCTCAGCTTTAAATTGGCAAACATGGCAATATCTCCTTTTAGGTTAGGTAGCTAAATTATCTGATTCTCAACCCTTTATTCAGACTCATCAAAAAAATATGGCAAAACTTAATATCCAAAATCGATGCAGGTCAAAGTTTTTAGGCTTGAGGATTGTTTTGCCTGCTTCGATTTTGGATAAATCCTGTTTATTCGATTGTAGCGGGTAATGGAGGAACAAAGCCCAAACATCGTCAAATTCTCTCCCCCACTCGGACTCCCTCCAACTCTTGATTGGGGTGTAAGTCGATCGCATAAATGTTACAACCTAGTTAAGCGATCAAATTCTGAACTTATGGAAATATTTGTGACGCTGGTGCTGGGTTCGGTGATGTTACTCTGGGGAATGCGGTTCGGGCGGGTGTTAGTTCGATCTGGAGTAACGGCTAACGATTTGTTTAAGGGCAGAAATTCGATCGCCCTAGCTTTTTTGGGTTTTTATATTGCCTTGCTGCTACTGGCTCTAAATCTGCCTCAAATGCCAGCTTTGCCGATCGAGTGGCGCTTTCACGGGATGCGAGTTACTTGGACTTTGCTACGAGTCATGTTGATGGGAGTCTGCGGTATTGGTTTTAGTATAAGTTGGTTTACCGCGCGATCGCAAGTAATCGCAGTAATTTTAATTTGCTTGTTAGGATTCGGAGGATTTACAGGCGCTGAAAACTATTTTATGGCGCCCATTTACGCTGATTTAATAGATAATTTGCTGCCCAACGGTGTATTTCGACAAACATCTAACAGCAGTTGCGCGCCGGCGGCGCTAGCAACAGTGTTGAGACGTTGGGGAATCGAGGCGACGGAATCGAGTGTAGCGCGTTTTGCCGGCACGAGTCGCTTGGGAACTTCCATGCCTCAGTTAATAATAGCAGCAAGAGCTTTGGGCGTAAATGCGATCGAACTGGCGCCAACTTGGGAGCAAATTCAGCAAATTAATCGCCCCGGAGTGCTAGCAGTTTGGCTGTTTGACGGCCCTCGGAAGCTACCGCACGCGGTGGCTTTGCTGGGAATGAATGACAGTATTGCTGCAATTGGAGACCCGGCGCGGGGCAGGATTTTCTATTTAGATAGGGCAACTTTTGCCCAGATTTGGCGCGAGGAATACGTGCCGATTTTTCGGTCGGCGGATATCTTGTTAAGCGATCGGCAAGCTATTGACTATTTGAGTAAATTAGGATATAATTCGGGTAATTTGCTCGCAGATATTGAGCGCTTTCAAAAAGACAAAAAATTAAAAATCAGCGGCCAATTAGACCGGATGACGGAGTTAATGTTGAGCGGCAGTTTTTTGGAAGGAGTTCCCCGATTGGATGGGAAATAGTTATGGGAAATCATCCAACGCAGAGGCACTCTTGACCTGCAGAAAATAGGAATTATGCGGTTTTTATTCAAACAATCTTTGAGTTCTTCGTTCCTAGCGATCGCAAATATTCGATCGCCCCAGCAGACGATCGACGATCGCACCTTCGTAGCATAGCTGCATGAAATTACCCATATAACCGTAGGCAGTTGCATCTAATTCCTCCTCTATTTTAGGCGTTGCAGAATTTGAGGAGGATTCTTGTGGGGAGTAGGGTTAGGCGTCCCGCCTGCTGTGAAAATACACGCCTTCGGGGTACGAGAGTCGATGCCACAAAACCATCAAAATCATCCCGCAATTACGAAACACCCTATTTTTAGAGTCGATCGCACTTTGGCCACGCCTCACCGTTTTTGACAATTGGGAACAGTTGAATCGCTCATTTTAGGATCGGAAAGTTTAACTTCCCATCCATTTGAATTCCACCAATTAACTCGCTGATTTGGCTGAATCCAGAAGTTTAGCTGCGCGATTTTTCCATCCTCAAATCTGAGTTTTGGAAAGGTAGGATAACTGGTATCATCGGTTTCGCGGTAAGTGCGTCCCAGGTAATTAATGCAGGTTGTTAATCCCTCAGCAATTCCCACTTCTTCCACTCCAGTTCCCTTCAATTTCGCATCATCGTAGCTGAAAGAACCGTTGAATGAATTGCCGGCTAACCTGCCTTTGGTAACAGTGACGGTGAAATCGTAGGTGACGGGAACTGCGCCGGCTTTGGTTGCAGTTAAAGATGCGATCAGAAGAGTCGTGGCGATCGCCAGCGAGAGTTTTGAAATTGCTTGCACACTCGCCTCCCGAAAAAGAACAACACTATAAATTTCGCTTTCAGCCATCGGGAAACTCCTTAACTACGCTTCTCTCGTAAGTGATTTACCGGATATGATATCATAAGTAATCAGTTAAAGGCGATCGCAGCAGAGTGCCAAGCGAACAAAAATTACCGCCTCTGGTTAATCCTGTATACTTTTTTTGCACTGAAAACCCCAAGATAAAAAACTCGTCTTTAATCGCCCAAAATTAACTCACTAGATTTAACCACATTCATTCCCGCAGCCGCAAATTTTTGATAAGCTGCATCTGCTTGTTCCGTAAAATCCACAACACCCGGAACAACCACAGGCGAAGTGCAATCTTCCAACAAATAAACCTTCTTTGCCAAATTCGGATCTCGCGTCAAAATTTCCGTTAACAAATCATCAATTGTCCAAGCAACGCAGTGACTTTTGGCTTGTCCGGCAATAATTACTGCATCAAAATCGAGCAATTTATCAATAAACTTAGAATTTTTTTCCGCAATCGGATTGCCGTCGAATCCATCTAAAACTTCTGGCCGCAAAACAGAATAGTTTTCTGTCAGTGGATTCCCGCCTTTGATTTCAAAAACTGCTTGGCTGTTGCGGGCTATAGTATGAAAAAATACTGCTTCTTCCACCGCAGAAACCAGCGCGTGTCCGATGCCGCCCAGCATCGAGTGATAGGGCCAAATTGTCAGGGGATATTTCCCATCGTCGCTGAGTTTTTTGACGTAGTGGAAAGCCTGTTTTTCGAGTGCTGAAAAATTGCCCCCGCTGATGCTATCGGCGACGGCGGGATTGACTTTCCAAATGCCTTTTTGGACATCTTCAAATGTAATAGAAGTTGCGGCTGGTAGGGGGTGTTCGCCAGCTTCGTTTATCCAAAAAATTGGATGAAAAATTTGCATGGCGGTGTGGGTATCCATTGTGGGCGCAATGGTTGTAATTGCGTTTAAATTGCGGTAAATAAATTCGCACAGCCGCAGGTTGTCATCAACTGCACCGCTACCGGAACGCCCGCCCACAAATAGTTCAAATTCAGGCAAGCAAAAGGTATTTTGGGCATCAATTATCAGCAAACAAATGCGGTTTTTGTCGCTGGATGCTGGCTGGATGCTGTGCTGCTTTGCCCAATCTTGCGCTTGGACGGCACGTTCTCGATAGGGGACTCGCCAGAATTCGCCTACTTTTTTGGGGTCGAAATGTTCGGGGATGGGAAGTTGGGCTTTTGGTGTCATGACGATAGCTTTTAGGATCGTTTACAGTAATAATTTAAGTTGGAAGTATAATGCTGATAAATATTTGCGGGTGAATCATGGCCAAAGAACGAATCCAAGATTATGCTAGGGTAAAATTTAAACGCATAGTGTTGTTTTTTTCGATCGCCCTTTTGCTCGCTCTTTTAATTGTAGCAACTAGATATGCCTACGTTCAAGATGTTTTGAGAGCTGTGTTAATGCGGATCGAGGATTTAGGGTGGTGGGGGCCGGTGGCTTTTGTAGCTACTTACAACTTGGCTACTGTGCTGTTTGTACCGGGTTCGGTGCTGACGCTGGGAGGGGGGGCAATTTTTGGTTTGTGGTGGGGTTCGGTTTACGTCTTTGTGGCGTCCATTTTAGGTGCTGTATTTGCTTTTGCGATCGGGCGCTATTTGTGCCGCGATCGCGTGGTAAAATATATGGAATCTCACCCCAAGTTTAAAGCTCTCGATCGCGCAGTTTCCCAACAAGGATTAAAAATAGTTTTTTTGACTCGTCTTTGTCCTTTATTTCCTTTCAATTTATTGAATTACGCTCTGGGAATTACTCAGGTTTCTTTGAAAGATTACGTGCTGGGTTCCTTTGGCATGATACCGGGTACAATTATGTACGTTTACTCGGGTTCTTTGGTGGGAGAGGTTGCTGCGATAGGCGCGATATGTCAGTCCACAAGTCCCCAAACAGAAGCAGCAAAATGGTCGCTCAATATCCTCGGTTTTATTGCTACTGTCGCTGTTACTGTATTTGTCACTCGGATAGCCAGCCAAGCTTTGGAAGAAAGTATTTAATTAGGAGGATTTGCCAATGCTGCCGTCAAAAGTCGATCGCGTAACTGTCCCCCCGATGGACGAACACAACCAGAAATTAGTCTCCTATTTGCATCCGCCCGATTGGGTAAATCCGCAGCCGGCTAGTTCTTATAATTTAGTAGTAATTGGCGCGGGGCCCGCTGGATTAATTGTTGCTGCCGGTGCCGCAGGTTTGGGCGCGAAAGTTGCTTTGATTGAAAAACATTTGATGGGCGGCGACTGTTTGAATGTCGGTTGTGTGCCGTCAAAAGCTTTAATTCGATCGTCCCGCACAGTCGGCGAGATCTGGAATGCCAGTAAATTTGGCCTTCATATTTCTAACGGTGCAGAAGTGGATTTTGCCGCTGTGATGGAACGGCTGCGCCGCATCAGGGCGGGAATCAGCGATGTTGATTCTGCTGAACGCTACCAGTACAAATTAGGAGTTGATGTTTTTTTAGGTTCGGGTCGTTTTACTAGCAACAATACAGTAGAAGTTGCAGGTCAAACTCTCCGGTTTAAAAAAGCAGTAATTGCCACAGGTGCAAGGGCGTTACAACCACAAATTCCCGGCTTACAAGAATCTGGATATCTGACAAATGAAACTGTTTTTAACCTCACGGAAAAACCGCAACGTTTGGCAGTAATTGGCGCAGGGCCGATCGGCTGCGAATTGGCTCAAGCCTTTCGCCGGCTGGGTTCGGAAGTTGTGTTGCTGCACAAAAATGCTCAGATTTTAGACAAAGAAGATGCGGATGCTGCTAAAATCGTGCAGCAGGCTTTTGTACGCGAAGAAATTCAACTAATACTAGAATCTAAAATAGAGCGCGTTGAAAAAACAAATGCAGGCAAAGTAATTTATTATAAATATCAAGATAAGGAAGCATCGGTAATAGTAGATGAAATTATTGTGAGTACAGGGCGATCGCCTAACGTGGAAGGATTGAATCTGGAGGCTGTGGGCGTTGAATACGATACACAAACAGGCGTATTTGTCAACGATAATTTGCAAACTACTAATCCCCGCATTTATGCCGCTGGGGATATTTGCATGAAACATAAATTTACTCACGCGGCTGATTTTGCCGCGAGAATGGTAATTCAAAACACTCTATTTTTCGGGCGCAAAAAGCTCAGCGCTTTGACGATACCTTGGTGTACTTACACAGACCCGGAAATTGCGCGCGTCGGAATTGGCAAACACGAGGCTAAGGAAAAAGGCCTTGATATCGATACATTTTTAATTCCTTTCAGTCAAGTCGATCGGGCAATTATTGACGGCGAAGAGGAAGGATTTGTGAAAGTTCACGTCAAAAAAGGCAGCGATAAAATATTAGGTGCAACTATTGTAGCGCGACACGCTGGTGATATGATTAGCGAAATTACTTTAGCAATGGTTAATAATATTGGTTTAGGAAAAATTGCTAGCACAATTCACCCGTATCCGACACAAGCTGATGCAATTCGGAAAGCGGGAGATGCTTACAATCGCACTCGTTTGACGCCGTTTGTGAAAAATTTGTTTAACCGCTGGCTGGCTTGGACGCGATAGATAAATAATTGTGGAACAGGCATCTTGCCTGTTCATTATCGGCTTTTATGGGCGGCGTCGAAGCCCAACCCCTACTCTCCACAAGAAAATTCACTCTCTGTGGAACAGGCCAGAAAGCGTGTTCAGGAAAGAGGTGCAAAATGAAGGGTGTTTTTATGCTTCTGTTTCTGTTTTTGTTTCAAATCCAACACCTTCATACAAAAGTGCGATCGGCAAATCAAACCCAATAGTTGATAAAGTGATAATCTCCCCAGCAGTGTAAGAATAGTACAGCCACGTTCTCCCCTCTCCCCGACAGTAACGCTCAACAAAAATCTTTTGTGAATCAATCAAGATATACTCTTGCAAAGTCGGAATTTTTAGGTAACAAGTGAATTTTTCATCCCGATCTTTAGCACTTGTACTGGGAGAAAGAACTTCCACAATGATTTTAGGATTCTGAATGAAATTGCGCGAATTAATGTCTTCTGGATCGCAACTGACTATCACATCAGGGTAGTAGTAACGGCTTTGAAAGTTAACTTGCAATTTCACATCTGACACGTTCATCCGACAGCCTATGGAACGCAGATGCGGGCGTAATGCAGTGTAAAAGTTAAGTGCAAGATCGTTATGAGGAATTGTACTGCCCGTCATGGCAAAAACTTCGCCGTTGACATATTCGTGGCGAATCTCTTGTTGAGCTTCCCATTCGAGATATTCCTCAACGGTCATTTTTTGGGCTGGTTGGGGAATGGATATCATAACAAAATTTTTGTCAATGTTACTTTGATTGTAGCATTAGGAGTTGGGAGATACCCGCGCCAAAAAACCCGGTCTTAAAAATCCCCTTCATCTACTTGGAATACCGTCAATCCCAAGCCTCTCCACATATCAACAACTTGCTGGCGATCGTCCAACACAAACTTAACATTATATTTTCCTGCAATATGCTGCCGATAAAATTCTTCCTTCATAATCGCATCCTTCCTCATATCTCCGGTTTTCCGCATATAAAGAGCGGCATAATTGACCTCATACTGCTGCAACCATTTTTCCGTTTGAGGCTGACAGTCGTCTGTGCGGCCCGACACTACAATAATATGGGCGCTGGACTGCCACTTGCGAACTGTATCTAAGACGGGCTGATTGGGCAAATCGCGATCGCACCTCGAAGCATCAAAAGGATTTCTGCCGTTGAGAAGCGCCAGCGTACCGTCCATATCTACAATAATTGCATCCGGCAAATCCGGGTTATATTCCGGTGGCTCAACGGGAACCCGCACATACTTATTGTACATTTTCATGATCACATCTTTCCCCACCGAATTAAGCCTTTTCAAATCCCGTTTAATACATTCCTCCACCGGAACTTGTAGGAAAGAATCATTAACTTCGACAACAGCTTTACCTTTAACTAACTCCTTGATATGCTCGATGTGAGGGCCAAAATTAGTATCATCAACAATGACGTGTTTGCCACTTTCCAAAGCCATCAAAATAATCGTATCTCTCAGCTTCACAATAAACTTTTCATTCGCCGGCGACCAATGAGAAGCGTGAGCCATTTCTCTGAGCAAATCTTTATTGCTACGCACCCACTTTGCAGGTTCAGACAGCAGCAATTCCCTAGCAAATTGAGATTTTCCAGAAGCAGGTAAACCGACAAGTACAATAACTCTTTTCATGGTAAGTATAAGGAAGTTCGGCAACGGATTCTGTAACGGATGTAACGGATGTCAGGAAGAAGGAAGAAGGAATAATGCTCATACAGCAAGATTTTTAGCTACCTGTATCTTAGGCTTAATTAGCTGCATTTACTTCTTTATTCTGTCACCTAAATATAATTTTAATTTTCGTTCGTAGTGAGGATTTTAGTCCTCCTTCAAGAAACGACTGTAGTCGTTACTACAAACCTAGATGGATGTAATCTAAACCCAATAGCTCCTCTATTTTATGGATCGTAACATCACGGAGAGCTTCTTTCACTCCCGCAACTCTTCGGGCTCGCAAAGAAAACAAAATTCCGGAATACGGCAAATGTTTCACAGCTAATGCAAAATCTTTCTGAATTTCGATATGTTGGTGCTGTCGGTAAGCTTCCTCGATTTCTTCAACCAAAGATTGATATTTGTCCTTAACTTGTTGATACAACTCACTCCACTCAGGAAAATAAGTTAAAAACTCTTCTCCTTCATTAGTTAAAACAATTTCTATCAGGCGGCGGGTCGAAAACCCTTCGCGCAGATGGGAAATCGCGACATATTGCGGAGACTTAACTTTAACTCGGTTGAAGTTAGCGTCGCAGATAATATACCCTTCCGAATCCATCGGGTCTAAATGTTGAGCCGCTTCGATAACTTCTTTCCAGCTAGTTAAAGGATAGGATGCTACCAATTCCCAGCCGTATTTATTAGCCCAAAGACTCGGGTCTGTTTCTAGCAGCGTTTGAGTGTTGCGAACCCCGTGCAGCACGATTTGATTTTTTTGTTGCTGGACAACTATTCTATTGTAAGGCGTCATCAACTCAAAGATAAAACACTCGTCTGTTTCTTGTGGCAATTGATATCCCAATTCTTGCCATACTTTCCAAAAAAGTTCGGCAAAGCTGAACCCAAAACCATTAACTTCGCCGGCGGCGTCGGGAGTGCCGCTAGATTGCACTCTCCATTCTCCCTTGTAAAAATACAGTACAGTCAGAGAACCGTCTAGTTTTTCGTAAACTTTGGCATTTGTCCAATCAATTGCAGCAGCGTGAATTTCTCCGTAATTAAAAAATTTGTCGTAGGGATAAGAAACTATCTGCCAATCTTGAGATGAATCTAAAATAATGCCTCGGCACTGCTGGACTATTTTTTCGCCCAATGGAGATTCTATCTGCGAGTATTTCAGACAGACTATATCGGGATATTGGCGGTGGCGGGTAACTTTGATATGATAAGTTTCGGACAAAGTTTCCAATCCGTGCTGGCGCAAATACTCTTGCAGTTCCACGATCGACTCCTAAATTGCTCGCCTTCTCTATATTATAGATGACTCCATATTCTGGCAACCTTGTCAAGATAGTCAAAAAACATTTCTCCCGGAAAAGCGAGTGTTAATTTGGTATTTTGAATTATGGTTGTACATAAGTGAATGCGGTTCGCCGCCAAACTAAACTCTTGGAATATTAAGGTAAAATACCGTGAGGAAGAAATTATTACTTTTGGCTACTTCTGCTGGTGTATTAACTGCTTTAGTACCTCTCTCTGTTGTTTTTGGAGCTTCACAACTGTCGCAGCGACAATCGGGAACAACACAAATTGCTCAAGGAGGCACTGCGTTTCCGGTAAATGAAATTTTGCGAAAGTTAAAAGGCAAAACGCAAGTGCCTATTTTTATTCCCAGCAGGATTCCGGTTCCGCAAAAAATGTACTATCCAACTACAGCACAAGCAAACAGCTATAGTATTTCAATCGAGTATAAACCCGATTGCGGCGGTACGACTGTTTGCACTTTTGGGTCAATTGAAGGTCAAAAAGGCGGCGAGTTTACTACAAAACTAGAAGGGGTAACTAAGACGTTAAAAAATGTCAAGCTTGCGGGCGGAGTGAAAGGAGTTTTTCATAACGGTTGCGGGGCTTACTGCACAGCAACTCTTCAGTGGAAAACTCAGGGTTTTATGTATACCGTCGCCATTAAGAACGGACGAGAATCTGATTTAATTTTAATAGGAAATTCTGCTATTCAAGCTGGGAAGCGTTAAGTTTAGCAGTCGGGGAGGCACAACTTCTATATGTAGGGTGCGTAAGGACGCACCTTACCGTTATTGTATGATATATCTTAACTCGCACTCGCCTCTTACAAGATGCTATATTTTTTTGCGCTTACCTACTTAGGGAGAAATGAGGATGAGGGGAAGATGGCTATTTGCGGCGATTTTTGCTTGTGCGGTGACTGCTTTTACGATTCCCTACCCTTCGGGAACCCCTGCGGGGAACGGGATAGCTTCGCTTCACGCACCTTTGATACCAAACTCAGCGTTAGCCAGAAATGAACTCCCGATTACAGAAATCCGCTGGTTTAATTATTCCCCTGAAGATAGCTGGCAACCGATACAATTTATTGTACCCGATCGCAACACTGCAAAATCGGCCGACCGCCGTAAGTTGCGGTTGTACGATGTTCATATTGCCAAGATGTTTGAGATTTCTCATTTTCTCTGCGATCGCGATCGTGCTTCTGAGGGTTACAATTGGTCTTATCAAGCGGAAAATGGTAATATTGAGATGGGACGCTTCAAAATTAGCTGCAATCTCGCCCGTTCCATAGCCACAGCTTACGGCTTAGGCAAACCAGAAATTACAGTGATTCGCCGCAGCTTCAACCTGAAAAATGGTCGCCCTTCTTTTTCCATAGAAAAATACTCTATTCCCACTTTTAACATTGCTAAAAATAGAGTTGTGCAGTGGAGGGATTTTGTGCAGAAGTTTCCCCCAATCCCCGATAACTCAGGTGCAAACCAAGCTAACAGTCGTTTTCCTGCGAGTAACATTTCTAGACAAATCAAAGGCAAAACGCGAGTGCCTGTTTTTCTTCCGAGTAGACTTCCTTTATCTGACGTTCAGCAACTTGATTTTGATGTGCAAGCCGGTGCCCACGGTTACATTGTGGGAATGTATTTAGGCAAAGGATGCCGGGCAGCATCCTGTTATTTCGGCACAATCGAAGCTAAAAGAAATGAACCGTTTTCGCCTCCTTCGCGATTGCCACAGGATACTTATAGAAGCATTGAATTGGCAGGTGGCATCAGGGGAATTTATTTCAATAATTGCGGTGCTTACTGCACTGCTTTTGTTGAGTGGCAAAGGCTGGGGGTGCTGTACCGAGTCACAAGGAAAAACGCACGGCAGCAAGAAGTTGTGCAAATAGCAAATTCTGCACTTCAAGCAGGGCAGCGTTAATACCATTTTAGATTTTAGATTTTAGATTTTAGATTTGGTAATGGCTATCACTAGACTCCAATTGCATTCATTTGCAAACAATCTATAAATTATCTGCGTTTATCTGCCTTGCATCTGCGGTAGATCGATGGGAGATATATGCAATAAGTCTACTTTTTATGCTAAGCTATTTGGTGGCTTTATAAATAAGATCGCAATTGCGATCGCCCTTTTCCCCTTCCCACTACATTTCTCTCTCCAAATCTCGCAACCTTTGAGCTAATTCTTTCTCGCTGCAGCTAAGCTAACTCCTCATGTCAACCAGGTTCATCCGGCTCGACCCTAGGTAAATCTTACATCGCCGCCAGCGTTTGCTTCGGAATGTCGATCGCCCCCGTGCCAGCGACGCCCCATGCAGGATGGGAAACATCATCAAGGGTTACGGCTGCTGGCGGTCATACGATTTTAGATTTTAGATGGGCAATGGCTTATTATGTAAAGGTTTGGAGCTTGCCTACCATTGCATCCTTTTTTCACACAGGCGGTCAAAACCTGGTATTTCTATTTTATCGCCCGAATTATCCCAACCAGCAATTAAAGTCCCCACCTGCGGTACGCTAGATCAGGTGAATATATTGGCTGATTTCAAGCTATCCTCCGATCGATCTTATGTCCCCAACCACATCTGCCCCTTCCCGAACCGTTCGCATCGGTTCCCGCAAAAGCCAACTCGCTCTCGTGCAAACCCACTGGGTGCAAGAACAGCTACAGAAACACTTCCCGGAACACACTTTTGAAGTCCACACCATGTCCACCCAAGGGGACATAATTCTTGATGTCGCCCTCGCTAAAATTGGCGATAAAGGACTTTTCACCAAAGAATTAGAAACGGGGATGATTAACAATGAAACGGACTTTGCCGTTCATTCCCTCAAAGATTTGCCTACCAATTTGCCCGAGGGTTTAATTTTAGGATGCGTCACCGAACGGGAAAATCCCGCTGACGCCCTGGTAGTTCACTCCAAGCATAAAGACAAGCAACTAGACACCCTGCCAGAAGGTTCAGTAATCGGCACTTCTTCCCTGCGGCGGCTAGCTCAACTGCGACACCATTTCCCTCATTTTGAATTTAAAGATATTCGCGGCAATCTCAATACTAGACTCGCTAAATTAGATGAGGGCGGTTACGACGCGATTATTTTAGCAGTGGCCGGCCTCGAAAGATTGGGAATGGGCGATCGCATCCACCAAATTATCCCTGCAGAAATCTCCCTTCACGCCGTCGGACAAGGTGCTTTGGGCATCGAATGCCGCGCCGGAGACACAGAAATCATGTCAGTGATTAAAGCTCTCGAACACTCGGAAACCGCCCAAAGATGTTATGCTGAACGCGCATTCCTGCGGGAATTAGAAGGTGGCTGTCAAGTCCCAATCGGCGTCAATACCAAAATAGAAAACGGTCAATTAACCTTAACCGGAATGGTATCGAGTCTCGATGGCAAGCGATTCGTCAAAGATACTGTTTCCGGCGCCGCCGAGACTGCTGAAATGCTGGGAATTGACCTCGCTCACCGACTGCGCCAACAGGGTGCTAGTGCAATTTTGGAGGAAATATTTGTCCAAGTTCAACGTGGTTCCTAAAACCGCTCCGCATCTCTTGGTCAATGCTTTTAGATGCGATATATCGCCTTTTGTACAATAATAAAAATAACAGGCGTTTCGCGGCAAAACAGATAGAATAGCAGTCTGATTGTAGATTGTTGATGGGATTTTAGGTAGGACTTGCGCGATAGATTTCAAAAATATCTGACTAATTTAGGACGCTCCGCACGGGTGTTAAGCAACCCGGTTTCTGATGTAAGTCTCGCTGTATAGCCCAAGATTTATGGTAAAAACCGGTTTTTTTTCGTAAGTCCTATAATTCTTAATCTACCCATTCACAATCTACAATCAAACATCCAAAATTAATCAGCAATTTATTTCAGGTAAAAGCCAAATATGAGCGCTAGAGAAATTCAATTAAAGCTGGAATTGAAAAAGGTTCAGCAACTTTATAGCAAAATGCAGGCCGACCAACAAGCTTTGCAGAAGCAATTGAAAGAGTTCAAAACTCAAGCAGGAAATTTTTCGGATGTAGTCGAGCAAGTCTTGCCGTCCGTAGTGTCAATTTACGTCATGGATTGGGATACAGAAGAAGAGATTTCTTCAGGGAGCGGGTTCTTTGTATCGCCGGACATAATTGTCACGAACTATCACGTTGTAGAAGATATTGCCGATCAAGATTACTTTTATGAAGAAGATGAAGTCGAACAGGTTTTAGTGGAAACTCACGACGGAAAATTGAGATTGGCAGAGGTGGTGTTTACTGGTAATGCTGAAGAAGATTTAGCATTACTCTTAATTAGCGATTTTATTTTCGACCCGAACACAGGGGAACAAGTGGACTCTCCCCAAGAATATCCTCCCCTAGAGTTGTCTTTTGATGTGAAAGTGGGAGATAGAGTAATTGCTGTGGGCAATCCTTTGGGGCAGTTTGCTTCAACTGTAACTCAAGGTATTGTGAGTGCAATTCGCGAACCCGAGGAATATGAAGAAGGCGACGACGAAGAAGATGATGTTGGTGAGGTGAAGGTGTTGCAAACTGATGCGGCGATTAATCCTGGAAATTCCGGCGGGCCGCTGATTAATATGGCAGGTCAAGTGGTTGGGGTGAATACGTGGGGATGGGAAGATGCTGATAATATTAATTTGGCGATCGCCTCTGAAGCTTTGGATGATTTTCTAGCGGGATTTGAGGAGACTTTTGAGGACAATTCTCAGAATTAGTCGGGAGTTATCCGTAATATGTGATTCGGGCGATCGCCCTTTTTCTCAGAGGGGACGGAAAAGGTGATCGCTATTTGCTTAATTATATACTGATGGCTTTGCGTGCAGTTTTACTAATGCGTAAAGGTGAGCAGACTGCATACAATTTTTGATGTTTACCGTCCCTCAGAAAGTGACAGATAAATTTGATTAGATCGTGAAAATTATCGCGGGAGAAGAGTACGGGCGATCGCACTTTCATCCCCCGCCACTGTTACCTCAAAAAGCGATCGCTCTCTTTTTTATTGCAGATGAACCGACGCAGATCTGAGAAGAGGGATCGAAAATTATTTATTTGGCACGATCGCGTTAATATTGTGACGCTCCCCATTTAAACTTAATCTAGACTAACAATCTCAAGGAACACAAAAAAATAATGCGTATTTTATTTGTATCCGCCGAAGCAGCACCCCTCGCTAAAGTGGGCGGTATGGGCGATGTCGTCGGCGCTTTGCCGAAATTTCTGCGGCGCATGGGCCACGATGTCCGCATCTTCATGCCCTACTACGGTTTCGTTCCCGACAAAATGGATGTTCCCAAAAAACCTGTTTGGGATGGGTCTGCCATGTTCCAAAGCTTCTCGGTCTTTGAAAGTGTTTTGCCGGGAACCGATGTACCTTTATACTTATTACAACATCCATCTTTCTTGCCACGCCGCGTTTACGGCGGTTTAGATGAAGATTGGAGGTTCACTTTCTTTGCCAATGCTGCGGCTGAATTTGCCTGGAATCATTGGAAGCCACAAATTATCCACTGTCACGACTGGCATACGGGGATGATACCTGTTTGGATGAGTCAAGACCCCGATATCAGCACGGTTTTTACTATTCACAATTTAGCTTATCAAGGGCCGTGGCGCTGGCGTTTGGAGCAGATGACTTGGTGTCCTTGGTATATGCAAGGTCACAATACAATGGCGGCCGCAGTACAGTTTGCCGATCGAGTAAATACAGTTTCACCGACTTACGCCGAGCAAATCAAAACCCCAGCTTATGGGGAAACTTTGGAAGGTTTGCTGTCTTACCTCGGCGGTAAAGTATCGGGCATTTTGAATGGAATTGATACAGAATCTTACAACCCCGCCACTGACAAGTACCTCCATCAACAATTTAGTGTTGATACTATTGAAAAGCGCCCCGCTAATAAAATTGCGCTGCAAGAAGAAGTCGGTTTGGAAGTGAATAAAAATGCTTTTTTGATCGGCATGGTGACGCGGCTGGTAGAACAGAAGGGATTGGATTTGATAATTCAAATGCTAGATCTGTTCATGGCCTATACCGACGCTCAATTTATTGTACTCGGAACGGGCGATCGCTACTACGAAACCCAACTCTGGCAAATGACAGCCCGCTATCCCGGTCGGATGTCCACCCAACTACTTTACAACGAGGCCCTCTCCCGGCGCGTTTACGCAGGCTGCGACAGCTTCCTGATGCCCAGTCGTTTCGAGCCCTGCGGCATCAGCCAAATGCTCGCCCTCCGCTACGGGTGCGTGCCAATGGTTCGCCGCACCGGCGGTTTAGTAGATACCGTTTCCCACAACAACCCGATCGACAATACTGGTACAGGTTACTGTTTCGATCGCTACGAACCCCTCGATTTGTTCACCTGCATGATCAGAACTTGGGAAGGTTTCCGCTACAAAGATAAGTGGAGAGAACTGCAACAGCGTGGCATGAGAGAAGATTTTAGCTGGGATATTTCGGCCCGGAAATACGTCAACTTGTACAGCGATATTTTGGGACTGCCGCCCGAAGGAATCGCACCGGAACAAGAACCAGAATTGATCGTTGGTAAAGGTTAATTTTAGTAAGGTGCGTCAGTCGGTGTTTGATTCAACTGAATCGAAGGGCGATCGGCTGACGCACCCTACAGCTTAGTAAGGTGCATGAGTCAGTTTTTGATTCAATTTAATCGATCAACTGAATACTGACACATTAATCCACAAATAAATCGAGAGGTAAATGACCGTAAGTACCAGTAACTCCACCTTCTGAGGCAGATTGACACGAAATCAAAACGCCCCGGTAAGTTCCGGGATAGCCGTCAACATAATACGACCCCTTCAAAGTATTGAACTTAATATAAACCGAACCAGCAAAGGTCGAGACAGCATTGGGATCTAAAACCACTTGATATCCCAATCCTTTCAAATAAGCTTCTAAAGCTAAAAACCCCTCATCCGTCGAATCAGCGCACACTCCCAACATTTGATAATCCGACAAACTTGCTACCAGCAAAACCGCTTGACGGAGTGCCTTTTTTTCCAGCAGCGATGCTACCGATTGCATATCCAGACAAGTGAAATCCTTGAGTATTTGCTGTGCTTCTTCAACAGTTAGGGTAGTCGGGTTTTGAGTAGACATGAATTGCTCTGATATTTCCCAAAATTACGATCGACACTCGGCTACTCGTCAACGAATTTCTGCCCTTGCAACCCTCGATCGACGGCGGTAACACTTGCACAAGTCCTGATTATAGCTGATTGTGTGGTCTGGCAATCAATTCTGGCGATCGTCTTCGAGGGCTTCGCCAACGTCCATATCGCCGCAGAAAAAAGCTAGTAGTTTTTACCCGCGTTTTCAAGTTTAGATCAGTCCGCGTTTTTTTAGCTTTGCTAGGGCATCTTCAGCCGCATTTTTCTCAGCATCTTTTTTGCTTTTGCCTTTACCTTCTCCATAGAGTTTCTCTGCGACATAAACTTTAGCGAGAAATTCCGGCTTGTGAGGGGTTCCTCCTGCTTGGATGGTCACGTATTTGGGCGGAGTGGTGTCACCGTTGGCTTGTACCCATTCCTGAAAGCGATTTTTCGAGTCTACAGTTGATCGAGTTTCCACAACATTTTCGGGAACAGAATCAAACATTTGTTGTACAAACTGGCGAACTTTGTCCATATCTTGCGTGTCCAGATAGTAAGCGCCAATAAATGCTTCAAAAGTGCTACTGAGCAAATTTGGATTGGTAATCCCACCTTCTCGATAAGCTCCTTTTCCGAGCCGCATTTTTAAGTCTAAACCTATTTCAGTAGCAAATCTGGCTAATTGTTTTTCATCTACTAATGCAGAACGCCGACGAGTCAGTTGGTCTTCTCCCATTTCTGGATGACGCTGATAGAGATATTCGCCGCTGAGAAAAGTCAGCAAAGCATCGCCGAGAAATTCTAAGCGTTCGTTGTCTTCTTCGCGGAATGTGGGGTTTTCGTTGACGTAGGAACGGTGGGTGAGCGCTTGGCGCAGCAGTTTTTCATGGTGGAATTCGGGAATGGCTATTTCTATCTCTTGTGTTGGATTAGTTAATGGCATAAGAGTTTTGTAATGATTATTGTTTGCGGACTTTTGTGTTGTTAGGTGGACATAAAATAGCCGCAAATAGCGGTTTGTTTAGAGAATCTAGTTTATCAAATAAACTGGATTTTTGCTATCGGCGGTGAGGGGAATTTTAACAGATCTTTGGCGGTTATACTATTAGTCTGTATGTCACTCAGTCCGCCAGGGTTTAAAACCCCACAGCGAGTAGCTAAAGTCCTATTAAGAGGACTGAAGATTGTGTTTTTTTAACTCTCTGTAAGTCGGTTAAAACCGACTTTAGCTATTAGACAGGGAATTCATTCCCTGGCGGACTGTGTTGCCTCAAGCAGATAATTTATCTGCTTCTCTTGATAACTTTTTTTGATTTTCAAGTTGCGGTTTCAATCCGGCACACAAACTAGACAATTCATCTACATCATGAAAGTTATCCTCGCCAACAAGGTTAATCAGTTTTTGGCTTGCACTTTTACGCCGTGCAAAAACGATGACTGTTTTACGTAAATCCTTCAAAACGGTGATTAAACCTGCAAAGTCCCGATCTGCTAACCCTAGGACAATTATGTCAGGAGAAGGCTTAGTTGCCACTCGTTTGATACAGTCAAACACCAATTGTTTATCTGCACTATTTTTGCCTGAATCGGGAACATCAACGCCAATAAAACCCAGCTTTTCTAGCCGAGTTTTGTCGTTAACTTGATTTTTGTGCTGCGAGTTATAGTAATTTTTCGGCGGTTCTAAACGCCCTTTTGATTTGGCAAAAGTGACCAATAATTCAGCTTGCTTTTGGTTTAAGTGGACACCCTGAGAATCCAACAACATGGCAACTAGCTGAGACTGGGTTTGTTGTTTGCCTGTGGTTCGATGATTGTCCGTCATTTCATTATGCCCTACAAAGAGGTTGACTGGACAGCCTCGACATATCGCGCATCTAGCATTAATGGAGTTTTGTCTGTGGGTTTGCTCAAAAATGAAGATATCGGCACAAGACAATCTGTCACCACAAAACACTGTAATTTTGTTGGGATTTGATTAGCGTCTTAGCTACAGGGTTTACAGAACTGGAACGAGTTTAGTAGCAGCCCGTTGAAGGGAAATTGAACTCAATAATGTTTCGATTTTCTCAAGCTTGTATGAACTTGTCAAAACGACATTAGACGTACTTTCCGCTCAACGGGCTGCTAGAAACTTGCCCCAGTTTTATAAACCGTGTAGCTAAGACGACTCAATCAACATTCCTTCATTTTGAATGCGATCTTTAGTTTTAGCTGTGCTTTTAGGCTAGCGTTCTAATTATTGGATGTCAAGTATTAACTCAAAATAATTTTTTTACATCCTTAGACATCTCACCAAGGTTTTCGCCAACTTGACACCGATCGCCCGTCCCCACATCAAAAACTCTCTCCCCCTTCCCCCGCGATCCCCTCTCCCTGCGGGCCCATCCCGCTGATCTCCGGCATTTGAACAGTAAATGTAAAAATATGTTGCAAACTTTGTACTGCTGTGTTAAGTTTAGTTACATAAGGTTGAAATTAAACGAGGTTTCTGGTCATGGAAAACAAAGACGCAAAAGTTGGCTTCACTGAGTTTGCTGAAACCTGGAACGGCCGTTTGGCAATGTTGGGCTTCGTTATCGGCCTAGCTACCGAATTCCTCACCGGTCAAGGCATTCTCTCTCAAATCGGTTTGATGTAATCAGCTTAACTGCATACAATAGCTGAAATTCAGTCGGGCGACCCCATCACAAGTGCAAAAGCCCCCCCGCTCTTAAGTCCCCTTCACTTCACACGGAAGGGGCTTTTGCATTTTTTATCAAAAAATCTAACAGATGGGACAATCAAAAATCTTTTCCGTCTCAATATTTATCGCGAGACTAACTCCAGCAAACTAAGCAATTTCTACAGACTCAAAAATCCTCAATTTAGGAGTCAAAGTCGCCACCTTCACCAAACCGTCGCGTTTGTGAGTCCGCACGCTGTTACCTAAAATCATCTCCGACAGATCGGGCATTTCCTGCCAGCAGTGCGAGCAGAACCAATAAACGCGATTGTGGCGAGCGTGGCGGAGCAATTTAGAGGAGCAACAAGGGCAACTATTCATGATATTTTAAACCTTTTTTGAAGATATGGAGCGATAACCAAATCATTAGAGAGATTCACGAATGCCTGCATATCTCAATTCCAGGCACAAAAATCAAACATCTCTTTCACTCACAGCTTTGAGCGTCGCGCAAGTAGAACTTTTGGAGGCCTAAGAGTAACACCACAATCAAAAGCTGAACGCTCCAAGGAGCCCAAGAGAAACCCCAAATAAAACAACCCAGCCCGGCCCAAGCCACAAGAACAAAAATATCTTGAGAGGTTTGCCAGTAAACCCAGACTGCTGCCAGAGAAACTATTAGTAGCAAAATGTAAGCTGAGGGCATAATCGTCTTCTCCCAATGTGTCTGCCAACAGTCAGGAGCGATCCCTGACGTTCTGCTTAAACATAAAACTAAAACCTGAAGAACTTATGAAGACGAGTGAGTTGTTACAAAAAGTAAAATAATCCTGCCAGCTTATATTTGTCCGAGAAACCCACAGGAATATTCAGTTCATGGCTGAGGTCGAATGCCGTTAAATAAGCGCAGTACCAATAGGAACTTAGGCATCCATAATTTGTATCAATTTCACCCCAACACCAACAGGGTTGAAATTGATACCGGACTGAGGTTTTTTGTCTTAAGCTGACAAGACGAAAGGCACGGCGCCTAAGTCGCTACATATATCCTGTCCGATCGACCCGATTCGATCTCAGGAACGATACCAAAGAAAGCAAGTTTTTTTAACTATCTTTGCCTGCAAAACTACTGCTTGAAAAACTGTACAATTCAAGGCGCGCGATCGATCTATTCTTGCTCCCAGCCCAAAGCCTCAGCGACCTGAGCCGCCAAAAACATCGGTTCAAAAGGCTTGGCAATCACGCTCACCACCCCCAAATCCGCGAACATCCGCCTGTCCCCAGCCAGAGCCTTAGCTGTCAATAAAATTACCGGAATGTGCTGCGTAGCCTTATTAGCTTGTAACTCTAGAAAAGTAGTAGGCCCGTCTTGGTCAGGCATCATCACGTCCAATAGAATAGCATCAGGCTGTTCGGCAAGAGCCTTAGCAACCCCCTCGCGGCCCGAACTAGCTGTCAGGACTTCCCAGCCCCCCACCAGTTCAAGACTGACTTGAGCTACTTCCCGAATATCTTCCGCATCGTCAATAACCAAGATGCGCTTGGCAGTCAAAATTAACATTTTTTTAGAAATGAGAACTGATCACAGATTAGAGGCGAAATGTGAATATTTTGTAAAGCAAATTATTTTAGCCGATCAGACTTTACAGTAAATTTTCAAAACTGTATAGCAGATGTTGAAGAAAGAAGGAACAAGGAAGACCGAAGTTGCAATCGAGCGGCAGGATTTCAACTAAGAACATCCTAACCGTCTGGCGCGGTTGCTGTAAAATATCCCACCCAAAAAAGCCGCTTTTCCACCTCAAATCGCGCTTTTTGCCTGCTGTCCCCAAACGCCAGAAAAGGCTGAGATTGTTTGTCGATGACTCGATCGAACAATCCGCACAAAATCAGTAACTTTGGGTACACCTGGGTAGTAATTAACTTTCAGTTGCAAGCCCCTCCCTGAGA
The DNA here is from genome assembly GCF_036701355.1 of Microcoleus sp. Pol12B3. Classification (NCBI taxonomy): domain Bacteria; kingdom Bacillati; phylum Cyanobacteriota; class Cyanophyceae; order Oscillatoriales; family Microcoleaceae; genus Microcoleus; species Microcoleus sp. Pol12B3. The sequence continues at coordinate 10,045 of NZ_JAUBQS010000027.1, read as the reverse complement.
AGTGGCAGACTTAAGAAAAAAGTGCTGCCCTCCCCCACAACACTCTCCACCCACATCCGCCCCCCGTGCTGGTGCACGATACTGCGACAAATAGCCAGCCCCAAACCAGTACCTCCCTTCTGGCGAGAATCAGAAGCATCAACTTGTTGAAAGCGTTCAAAGACCATCTCCAGTTTGTCTGGCGGAATACCCCGCCCTTGGTCTTTCACAGCAATCACGATGTACCACGAGCTCGGAACTGGCAAGTGCGGAGGCGCGGCGGCCGGCTCAGGAGACAACAAAGACGGAGACGACACCGACTTGTGCGCTGCTTTTTCTACCAAATCCGGATTGTGGGTCAACTCCGCGCTCAGCCAAACCGTAGCGCCCGAGGGAGAAAACTTTATAGCATTACTGAGTAAATTGGTCAAGGCTTGAATTAGCCGATCGGGAACAGCTTGCAATTGCGCCCCCACAGGCTTCACCGACAGAGTAACTCCCGCCTGCTGAGCCATTCCCTGCATCTCGTCAGCCGCCTGCAACATCAGCTCAGCCACATTGCAAGTTTGTTTGATGGCAGTGCTGTAACTCGACTCCATCCGCTCTAAATCTAGGATGTCGTTGACCAAGCGCACCAAACGGTCAGTGTTAGTGACAGCAATCTCCAGCATCCGCTTAGCTTTCTGGGGGTAAGCGTCAAGCAGGCCGCTGTTGAGGAGGCCGAGGGCGCCGTGAATTGAGGTCATGGGCGTCCGCAGTTCGTGGCTGACAACAGAGATGAATTCATCTTTCATGCGCTCGACGGCAAGCCGCTCGGTGATATCTTTAAAAGTCACCACAGCTCCAATAATTTCGCCTTGTTCTCGCATCGGAGCGACAACGTACTCAACCGGAAAACTGCTGCCGTCTCGCCGCCAAAAAATCTCATCGGTGACGCGCCGCGCCTCTCCGTCTTCCAAGGTAGCTAAAATTTGAGAACTTACCCGGTTCGGCAGCAGTTTGCCCGCCTGCGGTGCGGCGCAGTGTGGGACAAGTTCAGAGCCTGAATTGATGTCTGTTGCAGGTGAGAGTTGCTGGATCGCCCTCGAGCATTCTTCCTGTGAACGGTGTAAGCTTTCATAGAGTGGTCGATCGATCAATTGCTTCGATTCGCACCCAGCCATTCTCACAGCCGCAGGATTGACAAAAGTTACTTTTCCCTCTTTGTTCAACCCGCAAATTCCTTCTCCTGCGGAGAACAAAATCATTTCTGTTTGGTGGCGGAGTTGTTCAAAGGCTTTTTCGACTCGCTTGCTGTCGCTGATGTCGCGAGAGATTGTCGAAACGCCCGTTACCGCTCCAGTGGCGTCTTTAATCGGAGAAATCGTCAGGGACACATCTATCTGTTGGCCATCTTTCCGCAAGTGCACGGTTTCGTAATGGTCGATGGTGGCTCCAGCCCTAATATTTTCCAATATTTGGGGTATTTCCTTGGGGCGTTCGGGTATGGCTAAAATCTCGATCGACTGCCCTTTGATTTCCGCCGCGCAGTAGCCGTAAATCTTCTCCGCTCCTGCGTTCCAGCTCTGAATTGTCCCGGTGAGGGTTTTGCTGATTATACCGTCGTCGGAAGACTCGACAATCGACGCTAAGCGAACGAGTTCGTCTCTAGCTTGCTTGTATTCCGTGATGTCGCGGCCCAAAATCACGATACTTTTGCGTCTGCCGTCGGGGTGAAATACGGGTACTTTAATCACGTCGTAGATTTTCACAGTACCGTTTGAGCGGAGAATCACTTCTTCTCCCCTAGAAAGCTTACCTTTTGCCCACGCTTCTCGATCGCTGACCTCGCACGCCTGTAGCGCCTCGCGGTAAAAACTGCTGAGTTCTCCTAGCTGAAAATCTTTGAGACCGCGGTAGTCTATTTTTTCTAGCTCGAACACTTCCAATATCGCTTGATTTGCCTCCTGCCACCTGCCCTCGCCATCTTTGAAGCAGACAATATCTGGCATGGCATTCATCAGCAAGTCGAGATAGGAATTTTCTCGCCGTCCCGCTTCTACCTCCGCCCGCTTGGCGATTTCCCCTTGCAGGTTTTCGTTTGCCGTTTGCAGCGAGTCCTTTAACAAACTTTCTGTAAAAGTCTGTTCTTTAATTACTTCCTGAAGTCTGTGGAGTTCTAGCGACAGCCGCCTGCGGGCCAACAAATTCTCTACCCGCAAGTGCAGTTGGGCGGGTTCGGCGGGACTTACTATCAAATCGTCTATTCTGCGTTCGAGTTGTTTTGCCTGCTGCGAAAATGGCTGCTCAAAAAGAGCAGGCGTTTGGGATTTACTAACAAGCAAAAACGGTAAAAATATCGGCTCGGCGGTAGCTTTTAATGATTCTAGCAGCGGCCCGATGCGATCGAAATTTGCCTCGTCGAGAATGCACAAGTCAAAAGCGATTTGGGGAAAGGGAAATTCGGAGTTGGGATCTAAAGCGCGATCGAGTACGATCACCTCATGCTCGGTGTTGAGGTGGGCGATCGGCAAATTAAGTTGTTGGTGGCGATCGACCAATAGTAAAATGCGGCTCATTAGTGTGTTAATTTCCCCATGACTAATGATATGATGTCCGGTAAATTAACCATTATATGTTTTGTAGTGAGGACTTAAGTCGTCTTTCTTATGAGGGATGAAGCCCTCACTACAAACAAATTTTATAGCCCTCGATCGACCGGACGCGCTCGAAATGATGAAGGCATTAAGTAGCCAGAGTTGAAGCCCCAATTTAATATAATTTGATAATTATTTAATTGTTTGTTGGTTCAAAAAATGACTAATGACTAATTCAGGGGGCGGGTTTATATTTATTTGGGTTGTCAGTTCTATGAAAGCTGGTGCAACCCGCCCCTACAGCCTAATGACTGATTACCGATCGCTAATGGCTTTTTACGGCATTCCGATCGGAATCAAAGCATCTTCCGGCATACAGCTAGAGTAACGACTACCTTCCGATAAAACCGCAATCAGCCTCACCTGCCAGTCGGGCATAATCTGCAAATCCGCCCAGGGCACTGCTACCTCCAAACATTTATCCACTCCCACTTGGGCGCGGCTAATGCGGGGCTGCCACTCATCGCCCTCTTCTGCTTCCTGAAACCAAATCGATTTCGTCAGCAAATTAATCTCTAACTGATGGTGGTATCGATAGTTTAGCGGTGCTTCGTCAGGCAAACCCGACAGCGGAATCAGACTGTTGTGCATCGTGCGATCGGGATAAAACCAGAACAAATTTAACTGCTGCGGGCAATCAATTCCCGGCCGCACCCCTACCTTGAAGTCGGCACGAATGTAAAAATTCAAGTGGTCAACCCCGTACCAAAGCCGCTGAATTGCCGAACTCCGGTGCATCGTACCCCTTGCTCCCCCAACTTCAATCCGACCGGCTTTGTCCCAATCCTGTTCGTTGCCGATACCGTCAATCACCGGGTGAATAAAGCTCAGCGGCAGGTGGTCGCCTTGAACCTCGTGCACCTCTACTTGCCGCCGCACTTCCGGGGGTACGGGCTCGCCGAGAGCTTCGTAAATTCCCGCTACGTGTTCCCGAAATAGCTGGTCGAACATGGCATCTTGGTTCGACGTGTGGCCTTCGCCAAACCACCAGAACCAGTCGGAACCTTCGGCAGCGTAAAGCGCTTCCCAAGCTTCTGGGTTGCTTTCTTCTGTGGCCTCTGGATGGTTGGCCAGCATTTGTCTCGCGGGCCCTAACAAGTCCCAAGCGCGATTTTTCGCGGGGTCGCCGATCCAAGTTGTCAGAGAACCGTCCACCCAGGAACCGGTGTGCAGTTGGGCTGCGGGAATTGTTTCGGTTGCTGGGAATTTGTCGAGAAATTCCGAGACTGTGACTAATTTGATATCTGGGTTGTCGCTGAGAGTTTGATAGAGGGATTCTAAGAACGGTTTGCCGTCTTGGGGATAGAATTCCCAGCAATTTTCGCCGTCTAGGGCGATCGTAACTAACCAGGGATTTTCTAAAGCTGTTTGACCGTCGGACTGTCGGTGTTTGAGAGTTCTGCCGATCGCTTCTAAGTGTCCCACTAAATCTGATGCTGCTTTTTTCGGTTCCATCGAACCGTAAGTAAACCCGATCAAGTCGGACAATCTGTGGTCTCTAAATACTATGGCTAAATCGCCGTCAGGAGTTTCTAAACGGTAAGGGCGATATAAGAATTCTGGTTCGTAGACATTCCCTGTCGCGTCGCGGTTGAAAAAGTGTTTAATTGTCCAGCCCAATACTGCTTCGTCCGAGACTATCCATTTAAAGCCTTGTTTGGCAATGTAGGGCAAAATTTCCGGGCTGACTGCTTGTTCCGACGGCCACAAACCGCGCGGTTGGCAATCAAACCGATCTTGATACATTTCCCAGGCTTTTCTCAAATGTCTGGGAATATCTTCTGCCCACTGAAACCGGTGTTGTGGCAGCGTCATGTTTGGAATAGCTACGCGGCCGCCGTTGGTGTCGGCAAGCAGCGGTAAAATCGGGTGCGTGTAGGGGGTTGTGGAGACTTCTAACTGTCCCTCAGCTTGCATTTTACGGTGCTGGGGAATGATGCGAGCGAGGATTTCTTTTTGTTTTGAGTAGATGTTTTTTCGGTCTACCAAACTAAAATTTTGTCCTTGTTTCAGCCACCCTGCAATATCGGGGTCGTCCCAAAACATCGGGTCAATCCAAGCTAAATTGTGCCACGCCAGCAAGTCGCTAAAATCCTGCAATTTCCAGTTTGCCAAACACCACTTAATGCCTTTTTCCTGCCGCTGAGTGTAGAGTTGAGCGTAGCGGGGATGCGGCTGAATCAGAGTGTGGTAATTGGCGTCAAAAAAGTGTTCTAAAATGAACTCTTGTTCTGGGAGGGTTAAAATTTCTGCTGACTTTAATGTCACCGTCAAGTAAGGGTCTAATGCTTTGTCTGCGATGCAGTCTTCTATCTGCAAAATCAAGGACGGAACCAGGTTTACGGTTTGATGAAGTTTGGGATATTTTGCCAGCATTAGCACTAAATCCAAGTAGTCTTTGACTCCGTGCAAGCGCACCCAAGGCAGTCGGTATTGAGCCTCTGTGGAGTTAGCTGATATTCTGGATTTGTACAGCGGTTGATGTTGGTGCCAAATGAAGGCTACATAAAGAGGGTGAGACATTGAATTTGGTAATTGATAATTGGTAATCAGTAATTGGTAATTGGTAATTGGTAATTGGTAATTGGTAATTGGTAATTGGTAACAGTCAACACTCAACACTCAACAGTCAACTGGTAATTGGTAATTGGTAACAGTCAACAGTCAACTGTTAAACGTCAACTGGTAACAGTTAACTGTCAACCGTCAACTGCCAACTGACTAATTACATTACCTGTTCGACTTCGGCAATTTCTGGGATAGCTTCGCGCAGGCGGCGTTCAATCCCCATTCTCAGAGTCATTGTGGAACTGGGGCAAGAGCCGCAAGCTCCTTGCAGTCTCAGGTGTACTACTGGGCCGTCGATTTCTACGAGCTCGACGTTGCCGCCGTCGGATATCAAGTAAGGGCGCATTTCATCGAGAACTGTTTCGACGTTATCTCTGGTTAGTGCTAGTGTCATATTTCGCCTCTGTGATGATTTCTTGCAGTTGATTTTGTTCTATTTGACTCAAGGGCAGCATTCTCAACCGCACGAGATTTAAGAAACCGGGTTCCTTGACAAAAGACTTGTACACTCAGGTGAACTGGCTGCCGGAAACCCGGTTTCTGTCATGCTGATGCTCGATCTGAATTCGCTCTCTAGTTCGATCGTAGCCTTACTTGCTGCCAAATCAAGTTGATTCTGATAGGTTAACCAAAAAAACCCGTTTTATTTAAGAACTTGGGTTTTCGATCGCGCTACACTACTGCTGGTTCTAGCAGTTTGACGTTGGAGTAGTTGAACTCGGTTGTTGTCAGTTGACCTTTTTCTTTTGCTCGAACTACTTGCTTTGTCATGACATAATAGTCGCCTATCTTCTCAAAGGTATCTTCAAATTCGAGTTCTCTGATGATTTCGTCTGTTTGGGGGTTGCGGAAAACGGCATCATAGTGAGTCGCCAAAGAACCTTCGGGTGTCTCTAAGCTTTTGTGTGTGTCAATTACGAAAGCCATGCGGCCCATCACCCGGCTGACTTGACAAATTGAGAGACCTCGGATTTTATAATTCGAGCCCATTGAGTCGCCTTGCACCAAGATGTCAACAGCTTCGGTGCTGTCCTTCTCGCCCAGGGTAAAGCTATTTTTGCCGTGAGATTTTTCAAATGTCGAGCGTTTGCGGTGGGTGACAATATCGCGCATTTGGGTGTAGACGCTTTGCTGCACTTCCTCATCTTCAATGCCGCTGACTTCCACGCTCATGTCGGGTTTGATGGAAACATGACCCGTATATACTTCGTCGCCCTGTTTGAGTTCAATATCGGCACTGTAACCGGGAAAATTGGCATCCCAGGTATAGCGGTGTTCGTAAGCAGCGCGAAACAAATCGCGAGCGTTGGCTTGCTCTGTCATAAATCCCTCTTTCTCTTGACACCCATCTAGTTTAGCTTAACCGCGAGAAGCCCCACATTCACTGGGTAGGGGAGTTACCCGCACTCTTGGCGAGCACTTTTTGGGGGTGCTGCTGGGCTGGCAATTAGGGCGCAACAAGAATTTACTGTCTCTATCGGTTGCTATGATTTGAAAGTGACATCCTCCTACACCAAATCAAAGATTATGGTATAGGCTTCCCAAGAATCACTTCTTAGGTTTCCTGGTTGTTCTCTTGTGAAATTTCGCCACTTGCCCAGACTGAGTTACCTCAGTCCCCGGTAGATCTGCTGCACAGGCGCTTTCGATTCCCGTCTGTCCAACGGTACTAATGAGGGATATTCCTCGGTTTCTGATATTCTGACCTGCTGCCACGTCTCTATCCGTTGTGTATCGACAGTGAGGACAGCTATGAACTCTAACACTCAGGTTTTTTTTGACTTCCCCGCCACACTCAGGACATTCTTGAGAAGTCCTCCTAGCATCAACTTCGGCAAAGAATTTCCCACGCTTCCAGCACACATACTTAACGATGGTTCTGAATTGTCCAAAAGTAGCGTCAAGCATATGCTTCCCAAACATCCCTTTGGCACTGATGCGGTAATCCAAGTCTTCCATGAAAACCAGATCACCAGGATCGCAAAGGGCATGGGCTTGCTTGAAGTGGAAGTCTTTCCTCGTGTTATCAATTTGATGGTGAAGTCGGGCAAATTTAAGGCGTTGTTTTTCGTAGTTTTTAGACCGCTTACTTTTTCGAGACAGTCTGCGTTGCAGCACTTTAAGCCTACCTTGCAGACTTTTAAAGAACTTTGGCAGTTTTACAAGAACACCGTCACTTGTTGCCAAGAATTTCTCCAACCCAATATGAACTCCAATGGGATGACCGTAGGGTGTTGGGTCGGGAACGTTGACATCACATTGCAGCGAAATAGATGCTTACCATTTATCGACTTTCCTCAAGATTCGCACTTGTTTGACCACAAACCCTGTCGGGATAGGTCGATGCAAGTTGATGGGAATTGCCCCAATCTTGGGCAGTTTAAGGTGCAAATTCGTCACCGGATTCTCTTTAAATTGAGGAAACAGCAACGACTTAAATTGCCCATACTTATTGAATCTGGGGAAACCGAACCCTCTCTCCTGAAAATATTCCCACCCTCTATGCAACTGCTTAATAGCATGCGGTCGAACCTGAGAACGAACCTCACTCAACTTGGGAAATTCTTTCTTAGCTTTCGGCAAGTTATTAAGCTGTTGAATTTCGCCGGGAAACTTCAGCTCTGGAGAAATGATGTACTCTTTCTTCAGAGAGCATCTGTCAATCGGACACTTACGACTGTCACACCAATCCTTTATCTCTCTCAATGCGTAGTTAAATGCGCCTCGACAGATTTCCATCCACTCAATGAGTTGTTGCTCAAGAGCGGAGTCTGGATAAATTCGGTAGCGGTGTGTAAGTGTCAGCATTCCAGTATTATACAGTGTTTGCTAGTGAGTAGTGTAGGGTTAAATGTTGCTTTTAGGGAGATCGAGTCCCATAAAATCAACTTGGGGGAGTCCATGTATCCACGCGCGAAATCAGAGATTATGGTGTGGGTCTTATAGCTACCCCAAATCCCCACGAAAAGATAAAGTCACAAAATGCCTGGTTATTGAGAGCGCGATTGGTCGATCGCCAGACACCAGTCTTTGTTATGGGTTATGTTGAAAAAACTTGTGTCCGCTTTTTAGGGGTTGCACCCGCAGGCAACTATTAGATTCCCCCCTTAATAAAATGCTAGAAACTGTCTACAAACACTTAGAAACATTGCAGGAACAATCTAGGGAATTGCCACTCCCCCAACAGGCAATTTTTACAAAAATTTTGGAAGATTTATCAAATTCTCTACAAGAAATGGCAGGCAGCCGCTTGTTTGAAAGCGCCACAAATAACGCCGCAAAGCTGGTTGAGATTGAAAAAAATAATCGCCTTTTGGAACGCACTGTAGCCCAGCAAGTAGGGCAAATCAGACAGCTACGGGAGCAGTTGGAAAAACAAATCAGCCAGCATCGCAGGGACAATCAAGCATTAACTAAAAGTGAAGCAAAACTGCAAGCTATGCTGCGTAATTCTCCCGATCTAATTAGCATTGTTGGCTCCGACGGGCGAGTTCGATACCACAGCGGAGCCCTACAGAGGCTTTTGGGTTACAACCCAGAAGAAAGAATTGGTAAATTTCACGGCGAGTTAATCCATCCAGATGATTTGCTGGCTTGGCAGACGTATTTTGGTAAGTTGTTAGAATCTCCAGGAATTGGAGGGGCAATCGAATATCGGAAACGCCACGCGGACGGTTCTTGGATATACATGGAGTCGATAGGTAACAGTTTGCTTTACGATTCTAGCGTGCAGGGAATTATAATTAATTCGCGGGAAATAGGGGAACGAAAGCAAGCCGAAATCGCAGTCCGAGAGTCGGAACTCCACTATAGAGTTATGTCGCAAATTACTTCGGATTTTGCCTATTCTTTTAAGGGACTTCCCGACGGCAAGTTCGCCTGCGAGTGGGCGACAGAAGCTTTTGAGCGCGGCACCGGGATCGTTCCTGAAGAATTAGAATCGTTTGGTTGGTGGAACTCTGAACTCGTTCATCCCGACGACAGGGAAATGTTAATTAAACAATTAGAAGGCTGTACTTTCAGCCGCACTGGAGCTAATGAGTATCGAATTATTAATCAAAAAGGCGAGGTGCGCTGGGTGCGGGACTACTGGCAAGTGGTGTGGGACAAAACTGCTGAACGGGTTGTCCGTTTGTGGGGCGCTTGTCAGGAAATTACCGATCGCAAGCAAGTAGAATTGAAACTACAACTCGTTAACCAAGTTTTGCAAGCCCAGATAGCATCGGCGCCGCTGGCAATTAACTGTACCAGCAATGACGGCCATACCGTTGTTTGGAACCGCGCCGCCGAACAACTTTTTGGCTGGACTGCTGCTGAGGTTTTAGGGAAACCTTTACCGAATATTCCTGAAGGCCAAAAGCAAGATTTTTACGCGCTGCTAAAGTCTGCGTCTAATGGCAAACCGCAAAACGGTTTGGAAATATCTTTGTTAAAAAAAGACGGTAGTTCGATCGATGTTTGGCTTTGGGCCGCACGCGTGCGAGATGCGGGCGGCCAGACTGTCGGCAATATCAACATATTTTCCGATCTTTCAGAACGCAAGCGCATAGAGGAAGAACGCCAAAAACTAGCAGCGATGAAAGATATGGAGGAACCTTTTTGGGCGCGATATGTCAGCCCTCCAAAAACTCCGAAAAAAAAGGGCAGTGGGTAATTATATCAAGCACAAGTTAAAACCATTAAAAGTGCGAAAGTGCAATCTTATGCGTGCAATATCCTTTCCGGTCAAATAACCTATTTGATGGGAGTTGTTCCAGCGGACATAATACGATCGATACACCAAGCTAAGTAGGTAGACAGAATTAATTATACAAAAAACTGATAAAATATAATGAAATAAAACAAGTTGTGTATCAACAGAG
>NZ_JAUBQS010000117.1:0-6995 GCF_036701355.1 Microcoleus sp. Pol12B3 | reverse complement strand
TGAGGACGACCAGACATTGTAATTCTCTCCTTTACTTTTTACACAAGTCTATCACATCTTTAAAAAAATGGTATTAGAAGCCAGCATTCAAGAGAAAGGGTGTCGGGACCCTTTGGTGGTTTGGGCTGAGGAAAAAATTCTCATCGACGGTCACAACCGCTATGCTATTTGTACGGCGCACGGCATCCCCTACCAAACTGTAGAGATGTCTTTCGACAGCCCTAACACCGTCAAAGTTTGGATGCTCCTCAATCAACTGGGCCGTCGCAATCTCACGTCTGAGTCAGTCAGCTATTTGCGCGGCACTTGGTACGAACTCACCAAACAGTCCCGCGGCGGAGACAGAAAATCAAGTGGTCATTTTGACCACTTGAAAACAGAGACAAAGTTGGGGGCACAGTTCAAGGCATCCCCAAAAACAATTCGCAGAGACGCTCAGTTTGCTAAAGCAGTAGACACCCTGAGTTCCATTGGAGGAGAGGATATGAAGTGGAAAATACTGAATCGCTCTGCGGGGATGACCAAGAAGCAGGTCATCGCTTTGGCGATTGATGCTCGCAGCCGTCCGGCTAAGGTTGCCAAAACTTTACAGGGGCGCGACCAAAAAGTAAAGCCTGAAGGTGAACCTACCATCGCTCATCACCTGACGCTCAAAATTGGTTCCTTGGTGGAAGTGTACGCGCCCGATCGCGAAGATGTTAACGGCAGGTTAGGCCGCATTCAGTCAGTGGGCGAGAAAACCGCCACTGTGTGGATGCGACACATCCCCACCGTTACTATGCAGTCATACACCTTCAAGCACTCGGCTCTCACTGCTGTACCGCTAGACAATCAACCCGGACTTCAAGAAATTTGCGATCGCACTGACCGACTTCACAAATTAGGAAATCTAGATCCGTTTGAAGTCGAAATTCTGAACTTGTTAGAAAGAACAACGGCTCTTACTCCCACCGAATTGCAGTATTTAGAACAGATTGAGAACAGACACAAGCTTGATTGAGTGCCTCACAACTATTCTTCCTTTTGAGAACAGCAATAACTTCGGAAATTTTAGTTGATTCACTTGACAGTTCAAACACTGAGTCAATCAATTTTTGTTGAGCTGCTAATTGTTGCAGTGAATAACAAGCTATTGCTCGCACTCGCTCTGGAGACTTGCTAGCATTTTTGGCAGCAAACGGCCCCCAGAAAGCACTCAGCACAATCTTAATCTGTTCCGATATTGGGTATGTTTGACTCAAACAGTAATCCCAAACCATCTCATCGAATGGGTCGTTTAGTGCAACTAAAACACCCGATATTTGCGACTGTACTTGCTTCTGATTGGGGTCCGATAACGGCTGATTGTTCAAAGTGGCCATCATAGATTTCTCCTGTTAAGCTAACTTATTTACATCCCATTCTCGATTTTAGTATTTGCCATCAAGGAACAAACTTTCGTTCTTGAGGGGAGCGAATCCACAAAGTACAAAATCCTTTTTGTGCAGGTTTACCCTCTACTGTCAGCGTCACCCCCAATCGATTTATCTCAGTTTCACACAATTTTTTGTCACCTTTCTCGCTCAACAAAGCTTGATTCCAGCTCATAAGTTGGCGAGCATATTTCCCTTCATTGCTTGTTGCCCACTGAATTGTATCCGCGTTCTTGCGAGCAAACTGACCCTCTTTGCTCAGCCCCCATTCGAGCGCTACGGCTTGTTCTAAAGTGAGCTGGCGCGGCCCTTTTGGGTCGAGTTCAGGCGGTGGAATGAACCGGGGCACAGCTAACCCGATAAAAGCGCCGATCGCCATTGCCCCTAACACCACCCCGCTTCCAAAAATCACCGACCAAATATCGTGAGCAACTTTCTCTAAAGCTGCTTGTCGCACTAGAGTGTAAACTGAGTTGGAAATGTGGCGATGTTGCACCTTAACAGCCGCTTTTCCCTGCCGTTCTAAAAACTCCCTGCTTTCTTTTTCCCAATTTTCAGTAAGCTGGCGAACTTGTTCCAGTTCTTGAGAAATAACAGCTTGAGAATCTTTCAAATCACCTTGCCATTGAGATTGCCAATTCTTGAAAAACTGGTCAATCTCTTGTGGTTTTTTTTCTAACAGCAGTTCGAGTTGACCTGTAGCCAGCAATACGATAAAAAGCGGGTCATTTTTATTGAGACCGTATCGGTAAGCTGTCTGAATGACATGAGAGCGAAATTTGGAGTCTTTGCCCTTGAGTACCTGGCTGATTAGTGACTCAGTATCTCTCTCGTACATGGGAGGGGCAGATAAAGGATCTCTGTTCAGAGCTTCTCTTTCCCTCGAATCATCGTCTATGAGTTCCCAAAACTCCTCTTCATTTAGCTTACTCCCATTTGATTTCAACTTTTCTTCTACTGCATCTTCTGGGACTGTATCTGGAGAATCGGGCAAATTTTGCGAATTTTCAGCGGATTGTAGGGAATTATTTTTGGTATTATTAAGTCTGCCCTGTTCCCTTGGCGTTTCCAATATCTCGCCAAACTCTTCAGAGTCAACTTCGGAAAGTTCTTCTAAAAGTCGATCGGACATTCAACCTCCTACCTAAGCAAAATCCAAATCTTTATGCTGTTCTGCATCGCGCATCTTCTCTCCTGAGATTTTACAACCTGTTGCTAATTTTTTTGTTTGTTCTCTGTCTGTATTTCCTCATTTATTTTTCGTTCGTAGGGTCGATCGCTTCTTTTTTAGTGCGATTGGGCGCGTTGTTAAACAAACCTACATCTTCGATCAGACGAAAACAGTCTTCCAGAAAAGTATGCAATCGCTGCTGGCTAATCAAGAAAAATTCAGAGTGTTTCATTGCTTGAGAAAATGACAACCGCTTCGTATCAATAAACTTGCGCTCTCTTGCACTCAGAGCTGGCAAATCTACCACAGGAATTCGGTAATTATTAATGAGCTTGTTCATTTCCTTATGGCTTTGTACGTGCGACCAATCTTTGCAAACTCCAAAATTGCGGACAAAAATGTGATTGAGCTGACCTTCAAAGTAGTTGAAAGAGTCAATAAACATTTCAATGCTGTCCGTCGTACCCCCACAAATAAACCACTTGCATACATCAACTCCTGACTGCTGTTTAAAATCAGGAGAGGTTAAATTAGCTTCGTCAATCCATTTGTTGATAATGCTGTAAACCCGAGCGGGTAAATTGACAATCACAGGAGTTTCTACTGCAGTTTCAAAAATAATATCGATATCGAAAAACTTCTCTTCATCTTCAACTAAAGCTACGATTTTTGCATTGTGTTCAGGATAGCGCTGCTGCACGTCAGGATTTTGAAAATCACCATCAATTAACGTGTACAGCAGTTCATACTTCTGATTGAATTCAACCAGAATCCGAGTTAGCATCGACTTGCCAACGCCACCTTTCTCGCCGTCAACCAAGTGAATCATGTTAGTCATTTCATTCCTCCTTGCTGGATGTCTATTCAAGACTTAATAATTTTTAACTAAAGCTAGGCCCGACCATTGCCGGATCGAAACCAGCTAAGTTAAATGCGCTGTTTTCAAACTCAATTTCTCCCGCAAATTCCTCTGGTTCTTTTTCTTCGGGCAAACTTGCGGGATTTGAACTCTCAGGGGCAGTTAATTCCGTAGCAATATATGCACCTGAATTCGATAAGTGAGGGAAAGTAGCTAAAGGAATTAAACCCGAAGAAATACCAGGGGCAATTGCTCCTAACTCGGTACAGTTAAATCCCGCATCTCGGCAAACTTCATCTATCTGCCTGAGCAAAAAATTAATGCTTTCTCGCCTCAAATACTCTAACTCTGTACTAGAATGACTACCGCTATTGCGTAATGATGCTAACAGCCACCGCGCTTTGATTAGAGGTAAAATCGTTTCCTGGAAACTAAAAAAAGGATGATTTTGCAGGTAAGATAGCAAAATAGCGTCTTCGGAATCTGGCAAAACTTGACAGCGCCAGCAAAATTCCTTGTAACGTTTTCTAGGCATAATTCCTCACCTTCTTTCCAGCACCTCGGTAGGGCCCTCCCAATAAGAGAGCTGCATCTAAGTTTGCTTCTGATTCCTCTAATGAAGGTTCTGTATTGGACGACGACTCATCACTCAATTTATTAGAATCATCTAAGCAGCTCTCTTTGATACTTGAATCAGCCTGTTGTTGAGCGCAAATTTCACTGTTTGGTTCAGTAATATCTTCAGTGTTTTGTTCAGTGGGTTCCTCAATTTTTTGTTCAGCGGGTTCTTCAATTTTTGGTTCAGTAATATCTTCAGTCTTTTGTTCAGTAGATTCCTCAATTTTTTGTTCAGTAGATTGCTCGGATTTAGCGTGAGTAAATTGCTCAACTTTTAATTTAGTAGGTGGCTCGGATTTTGGCTTGGTAGATTGTTTAGATTTTGGCTTGATAGATTGTTCAGCACATTCTTTTACACTCTGTATATCAGTTGGAGGGAGTGGAGCATCTCCTGAAGTAGAAGTTGTATCTTCTGCCCTCTGAGAAGTTGCCGCAACAGAGATTTGCCTCAGTACCTCAAACTGAGATTTGAAGTAAGAAAATAGTCCGTAAACATCAGCTATGCGGCAACCTAAACCATCAGGGTCAAGTGTTTTTGGCACTGTTATACCTGCGTGCCAAGACAGCGAATAATGAGAAAACTGATTTCGCAGTTCTGGCTTCATATATTCAGAAGTACCCCCGCAAAATACAATTTCATCTAAATCGGGCGGCAGCACTTCATTAATCCAATGAGATAGCATTCGAGCGTAGTCGAAGCGAGACAGCTTGACTGCTTCAATCAATTGGTCAACTTCTCGATCTTTCGCTGTCTCCTCTCGATTCCGAGCAATTCGGTAAAAGTAAGGGCGGTTGTAGCTTACGCCCGCTTGAGCGATTGATAAAGCCAAACGGGAAGCATCGTAGTTAGAGGTTCGCTCTTGAACTAGATCCACCAACCTTACCATTCCTAAGTCTGAAGTTTTGCCCTTACCGACAGCACCGCGTGCCGAAACTATTACCGAAGCATTGCGAAATCCTACCATAACAAAGGCAGTTACCCGCTGCTTGAAGGCTGAACCTAAATTGCTGTTGTGGATCAAAGCAATGCCGCCACCTTCTTGCAAAGCTTGGGTTTTGTCCAGGGTGACGGAGAGCTTGCCGGTGGGTGTTTCAAATGAAGCAGAGTATTGACTTAATAGCTCAAAAAATTGCTTGGAGTCATTAAATTCGCCTGGGGGCAAGAAAACGGAGATCGCAGCGCTAAATTGATTGCCTAAATCTAACTTCCGCGACACTACCCACAAAGCTGCTAGAGCTTTGTACAAAGCGCTACTGTACTTCAGTCCCGCTAAACCGATGTGAGCATTGAATTGCGATGCTGCCAGGTAGCCAACGGCTCGGCATTCATTACCAATTGCCACCCAAGCAATATTTTCGGGAGATGCTGATGCGAGGTTGGGTTGTGTGAAACAATTGGCTATGTCTTGGCTCACTGGCCCCACCTGCGATTCCATTACAAAGGAGTTTGCTTTACTGTCTGCTTGCGAGCTTTGGCAGAAAACTCTAGTAGATAAGCCTCCAAAATCTATAGCCAGAATTGCATCTGGTATTGAGGATTTTTTCTTCATAAACGCTGGCTTTTATTACGTTATAAAATGATAGTATTGGCTTCAGTTTAAGTCTGACCTCACCAAATCCGGTGGTTTTGGATAATTAAAATAGCCCCCTCCAAATGGCGGGGGACAGGCTGCCTTGCAAGGAAAATATCTCGGTTTTTGCCGGTTGTTTTCCACTTCCTACAAAGAGCAACTATGTCAAGGTTAGGCTAAGATCAATACTCCGGACAGTTTTTGGAACGAGGCTACAAGCTTTACAGCGCAAGGAGCATAAATAAAGTCCAATTAAATGCAACTCAGGAGTGGAGCTGACATTGATTTAATTACTCACAGGGGCTGCGAAGTCCTACAGAATAAGCCATTGGGCCATATAAAAACTGTCCGGACTATTGTAAGATGAAAGGCGAAAGATGGATTTTGATAACTATCCTGTCTTCGTTTAACTCAAGCTGAGCGGGGAGTTCTGGAGCTTCAAAGAAATAAATTGGGTACGGTAATCTTCGGGCAGCTTGATTTGATGTTGCCGCTCGAAACTTTGCAACTCGGCTTCCGCAAGCGTTGGCCTCAGTTTGTATTGATGAGAATCTGCGCGTGTTCCGTGCAGATTTTTATCTTCTTGCTGCAAGGGTTGAAGCAGTTCTGCTAATTCTTTAATATTCTCTGATATTTTCAATTGCCGATTCCAGAGAGCACTCCATAATATCCCAGTCAATGGCATCATCGGGAAACAGGGATAATTGCCCCGGCGATACGTTGGACTGCCCGCGGTTGTGATAGGAAAGGTGACACGCGGTACACAGGGCGACTAAGTTTTCGAGGCGGTTGTCTTCGGGTATTCTGTTGCGGTGGTGTACGGTTAAAGTTACCTTCAA
The DNA here is from genome assembly GCF_036701355.1 of Microcoleus sp. Pol12B3. NCBI lineage: Bacteria > Bacillati > Cyanobacteriota > Cyanophyceae > Oscillatoriales > Microcoleaceae > Microcoleus > Microcoleus sp. Pol12B3. The sequence continues at coordinate 525 of NZ_JAUBQS010000117.1, read as the reverse complement.
GCGTTCGGATTTGGTTAAGTTGCTTTGTTTGCCGGGTCGGAGACATTGCTGATGGCACTTTGCACAACGCCACCCCGCGTTTTCTTTCACCGAGAGCGCAATCTCTCGCCAATTGTTGGGGTATCTTTTGGGTTTTGCCATACATAATCGTAAAAGCTTATTACTGTCAATCCACCGTCGCAGTAAAGGTAAGCGAGGCTAGTTTTTCCCGCACAACCCCATCAATGATCGCCGGGAAGCCGCCGGGATCAACACCAAATTTTAGCCACATTGAGGTTTTTCTACACCTTTTGTCAATTTGGTGAGGGCATCAAAGTTTGCTGAACAATTATTTTCAGCTTTTTCCAGACTACCTCACCTTTAAAGCAGTTTCACCAGACTCTATTCTAATCCGGGTTGCTATTCCTCCTGTTTAGGAGGTTGAACGGGCATACTGGAATGAAACCCCCTAATACCATTTTTTTAAAGATGTGATAGACTTGTGTAAAAAGTAAAGGAGAGAATTACAATGTCTGGTCGTCCTCA
>NZ_JAUBQS010000026.1:0-95399 GCF_036701355.1 Microcoleus sp. Pol12B3 | reverse complement strand
GCCGTGTGCAGTGAAAGTTGCAAGCACGGTTCCGAATGGGAGGGAGAGGATAGTAATATCTTCTCTCGACCCTAACCTTTAGTACGCCTGACGCTTGGAAAAATTGTGTCATTCCTATTGATTGTCGCTGGAGTGAGGCGGCAAGCAAGCTGGTAATTTTCTTCGGTCGATCAAAATCACGTTTGGGTAGGGCAGTATGGCAGCATCTAATGATAACTCAGGCAAAATGTATCAGTCAGAAAAAGAGGTTTCTGATGCAACTCAGGCAAGTTCTAAAGCTGGAGAGCAACTTCAGGAATTGCTAACCATACTGACTGAATTTCAGTTATTGAAGAAATCCAAAAAAGAGCCAAGCGAGCTGAAATTACCGCTTTCGGAAAAGTCTGTGCAGCGATTAGAGGATGAGGAAAATCGGCGCAAACAATTGTCTTTCCTGATCGAATCACCGAGTATTGTACCGGAAGTATTAACTAATGATGAAGAAATCCCATCTCAAAGACGAGAAAAAAGTAATAATGAGGAACCCGATTTATCTGTAACCGCGAAGGTAGCCAAAAATTATCCACCGTCTGAGGAAGAGTTAGAACAAGCAGTAGAGGAGTTTAAGCGGTTGCAGCAACTGCTGTTTGAAAGGGATTTACCGGAATTTTACAGTAATGTTTTGAGCGTGGAACAAAGGTTAGAAACTTTTGAGAAGTTGATGTCTGAACCCCAAGAGTTGATGACTTTACTGAGACCGTTAATTCCTGACTTAGTGAGAGATGAATTAGAGGGGTTGAAGTCGGAATTAAAAAAGGCGATCGAACTCGCTAGCAGCGATCAAATTAATCAGCTCGAATTGCAGACCAAAATAGCTGATTTGGAAAATAAAATTGCTAACTTCAACCAGCAGCAACTGCCGAATTCAGAACAGTTAATGCAAAGGGTGATGTTGGTGGTAGGCGAGCTACTCAAGCGTAAGGTAGAGGAGTCTAAGTTAGAGGTAGCTTCGGCGATCGCACCAAAAGTCAATCAAGTAATTCACAATCAAAACGGGCTTGAAGAACAGGTAGTAAGAATTGAAGATAAAGTTGCGAATATTCAACAGCGTTACCAGCAGCAACCGGAAGATTTAATCAAGCAGCTAGTACCAGTAGTTAGCGAATTGCTAAACCGCAAAATTAGTGAATTAAAATCAGAGATTGTAGAAGCTGTTACCCCCTCAGTACAGGTAAGAATAGCTTGGGTAGAAATAGAAGAAAAAGTATTGAGCATCATCGAACGCCGACTGGCTACACAACAGTCGCCAATTCAGAAGCCAGAAGAGATAATGGCGGTGCTAATGCCTGCAATAACTGATTTGCTGAATCAGAAAATCGAGGAATCAAAATTACAAGTAGCAGCGACGATCGAACCTTTGATACAATCAGCAATTCTTCAAAGAGAAGTTCAAGGAAAATTGAGCGATGTAGAAAGTAGACTAAATAATCTTCAGCGACAGCAAAAATCTCAGCCGGAAGATATAATGGCAAGGTTAATGCCGTTAATGATTGAGTCGCTGAACCGGAAAATCGAGGAGACAAAGTTAGAGGTGAGAGAGGCGATCGCACCTGGTGTCAACACAGCTATTCAAAACAGCGGTATTGCAGCACAAATATTAAATAATGAAACTAAAATTGTCGAAGTTCAGCAGCAAGTTTTAGGCGAGATAGAAGGGTTGATGGCAAGAATAATGCCAGTGATTTTAGAAATTCTGTCTCGAAACATCGGGGAAGCAAAGCTGGAGATAGAATCTGCGATCGCCCCCGCTGTCGATGCCATCATTCAGAATAAAAGGATCGATCAAAGACTCGCGAAGATCGAACAAAAGATTGTGGCGATCGAACACCGGATTTATGAATCGACAGACTTGTTTACAGATTTACTGAAACCTTTGATTGACGAGCTGATGGTTAGCCATCACGCCCAACTGCAAAAGTCTGTCATCGAATCTATTTTACCCTTGTTAGATGAAGTTGTAAGTTATAATTACAGACTTAACGATAAAGTAGGCGAACTAGATCGCAAAATTACTGATGCGGAATGGGGAGGCAATCGGGAAGAATTACTTGCCAGAATTAAAATCATTTTTCCCGAAATGATGCTCCAAACAATTAATGAGTCTAGAAAATCATTTGTCGAAACCATAGCTCCGATAATTGATGAAATAATTAATACGAAAAGCCGAGAAAATAGACAATCGATGGGAGTAGCCATATCGCCGGCTCTGACTGTGGGAATCAGCCACAGAATAAGTGAATCCCCCGATGAAATTGCAATGGCGATCGCGCCGGAAATGGCCACCGCTATCAAACAGCAAATTCATCTCAAGCGAGAAGCAATGTCGGATGCACTTTATCCGATCATCGGCAGCACGATTTTAAAATACATCGCCGAGATGATGCGGGAGATTAATGAAAAACTTGAAGCATCTTTAAGTCCCGAGGGAATTAGTCGTAAAATTAAAGCAAAATTACAGGGCATTTCTGAAGCAGAATTGCTGATCAAAGAAACAACACCTCTGAGTGTTAAAGCTGTTTTTTTAATTCAAACAGAATCGGGCTTAGTAATTTCTGCAGTGCAGAAGTCTGAACGCGAACAGCTAGAATCAGAGATGGTAGCGGGGATGCTCACTGCTATTCGGGCTTTTGTCAACGATTGCATATCTCAGTCTGGAAATATTGCAGAAATTGATGCAATAGAATACGGCACATCTACGATCGTATTGGAAGTAGCGGGTTCGTGTTATCTAGCAGTAGTGATGCAAGGAGAAACCCGCCAGTGGTTTAAGTACAAAATGCGAGCGATATTCAACAATATTGTTCAAGAATACGGAGATATAATTTGGTCATTTAACGGCGATCCAGCAACTGTGCCACCAGAAGTCAACTCGAAATTGCAAAAATTAATCGATACAGAGGTAAAAGTTAAATCTTCTAAACGTCCCATTTTACCAATTATCGGTTTGGCAGCGTTAGGTTTAATTGGGGTACCTTGGGGAATTCATCAATACCGCAGCGGAGTTGAAGCCAGCTTAGAAGCAGATACGAATTTAGCATTACAATCTGCTCCCGAGTTATCGGTTTATCGTATCGCGGCAGATGTTAAAGATAAATTATTGCAGATTTCGGGACGAGTGCCGAATCAAAATCTGCGATTGAAAGCGGAAAAAATCGCTCAGCAAGTGGCTCCCCAATCAAGAATTGAAAATAAAATTATAGCCGTTGAAGTACCTCCCGATCCAGTTTTAGTCGAAGCCGATGTCAAGCGGACAGCAGCTCTTTTGAATAAAGTAGAAAGAATTAATATCTCAGCTCGCTATGCAGAGGGAAAAGTCGCCGTTGCAGGCAGCGTGAGCAAAGTGCCAGATGCTCAGAAAATAACTCAAGCTTTTGAGAAAATTCCGGGGGTGAAGTCTGTCACAAATACAGTGATAATAGGAACTCCACCGCCGCCAAAGATAATAATGCCTGTTCGCGTGTATTTCGGTGCAGGTTCGGCAAGTTTGCAGGCGAAAGATGTAGCAGAAAAGCTTAGCAAAGTCAAGGAATATATGGAGAAAAATCGCACGAAGAATTTAAGGATAGTTGGCTACAGCGATTTTAAAAGCACTCCGGTAGAAAATCAAAAGTTGGCACTGGAAAGGGCGACAAATGTGAAAAATATTTTGGTTAGACAAGGGATAAATGGCAACAGAATACAAGTTGCTTCTACTAAGGGTCGTCCGGAAGGTGTGGAGGCAACTCAACCGCTGTGGTTGAGCAGATTAGTAGTATTTGAGGTGATAAATTAAAATAGGGAATTGGTAATTGAAAATAGGGAATAGGGCATCGGGCATTGTTAATTGGGAATTTTCCCTAATGACTAATGACTTCTTTCTCTTAATTTATAGTAACTGGCAAGAAGGTTAGGAAATTTTTTATCGCTGAAAATATTGCTCTGACTGCATTTCCCTTCTTCCTTCTTGCTTCTTCGTTATTCCTGACATCCGTTACATCCGTTGCCGAACTTCCTTCTTCCTCTTAAATTAATCTAACTCGCCCGGAGGTAAAGGGTTGTATTCGATCGCCCGCCAAGCATACTAACAAGCGGCCGCTTCCGTCAATGCCGGCTGCTTCTCCGCAGATGGTTTCCGAGGAAAGTTCGATCGCCACCGGGCAGCCAATCAACCCATCGCGGCGGCGCAATTCCGGCAAAAGTAGCGCTAAACCGGACTTGGAGGCTGGCTTGTCTGTGGTAGAAAACATATCGGCTAGTTCGAGTAAATAGTGCCGCAGTCGATCGACCAAACACAGTTCATCTGGTACTGTACTAGCAATAGAATGCAAGCTTACCGCCTTGCCGAGATCCCTTTCATCCAATCCCGCAGCCGCGAAATCTACGCAGCGGTTGAGCCCAATTCCCACAACGGCGCGAGTTTTACCCAAAGCATTGCCGTTGGTAGCTTCGCAGAGAATTCCGGCTAATTTGTGGCGATCGATCCAGACATCGTTTGGCCATTTCAGGCGCAGCATATCGCGACAGTCGGGAACCAAATCTTCGATCGCGTAAATCACCGCTAAACCCGCTGCTAAACTGAGCCCGGACAACAGAGTGGGGTTGAGGTTTTCGAGTACAAAACTAACAGTCAAGACACCGCTTGGGGCGTGCCACGTGCGCCCGTGTTGCCCGCGCCCGCTGGTTTGTCGCTTGGTAAATACTGCATCTCCGTGGTGTAGTTGGCCCGCGCGGGCGATCGCCCAACTGTTGGTACTCGGACAGGTATTCAAAGAGTGTAGCCAGTGATGGAGATTTGGGCGATCGGCTTCTGGCAATGCGGACACGGGAGTTAAGGGCAATTCAGACAACGTTTGATTTGTAGTATTTGATATCTAAAAGCTGATTATCGCATTTTCCAGAAGTGCCACCTCGCGCGACGGCGAGAATTCAGAGAAATGGGAGTGTAGTACAGTTTCAGAATTAGAGTTACCTTGCGCCACAACATCTGTTTAGCAGCAAAAATATTGATATATAAGGATTTGGAGGAACGTATAGGGTTGGTTGGAGCGATCGACACCCCTTTAAAAAACCCAATTTAAAAAAAAGTTGTATTACCCCCTTGACAGTCTTGTATTACATAATGTAGTATAAATGTATGGCGAAGGGGAAAGAGCTTAAAAGCCTTACCCCACTAGCAATATGAACCTTGAAAACTGAATAGGAAGTTAATCGTGTCACATAATTGTGGACATCGGCGGTGTAGACTCCGGCAACAATAGCCCGATCGGGTTGTAGTACGCGGAATCAACCGCCACCCCGTCCCAACTTGAGTAATTCAAGGACAGAATATTGTTCATTTTCGCGGGGGTATAGCTCAACCGGTCAGAGCAGTCGCCTGTCGAGCGAAAGGTTGCGAGTTCAAGTCTCGTTACTCCCGTCAGTCGATTTTAGATTTTAGATTTTAGATTTTAGATTTACTCCACAGGAGAAGAATCTGGGAATTGGAACTTTGGTCTAAAATCCACACCTCCTGTCGGAAAGCAAGTATCCGTTTTTCGGCGGGGGTCAAAGTCCCGTAGGCAAAAGTCAAGCCGTCTCCCCCTCAAGGAGAAGATTGCGAGTGCAAACCTCGTCGGGACTCCCAGGTTAGGTGGCCGAGTGGTTGAAGGCGTCGGTCTGCAAAACCGAATTGCGCGGGTTCAAATCCCGCCCTAACCTCTGTTCCCAATCAGAAATTAAAAATTAGAAATTAAAAGATTAAACTAACAGTCTTTTAATTGATTTTTTTAACTTTGAAAAGGAACGAAGCGAAAGTGACATTGCAGCGTAGCTTAATCGTAAAGCGCCAAGTTCATACCTTGGTCAATGCGGGTACCGCTTCGCGGAAGCAAGCTACAAATCCCGCCGCTGCCACCAAAAGCAGGGATGGTGTAACTGGCAACACTCTGGTCTCCAAAACCAGCATTCTGAGTTCAAATCTCAGTTCCTGTGCCAATTTATAGTGCTGTAGGCAAATGGTTTAAGCCGCTTGGTTTTCACCCAAGTGATTGCGGGTTCAACTCCCGTCAGCACTTCCAAACTGGGTCGGCCCTCCTATTGGCGTGGGTAGCTGTCTGTAAAACAGTAGCTTAAAGCGTTGCTGGTTCAATTCCAGCCCGACCCATTTGTAACTGCATTTAATATGCAGTTGCAATCTTGAGAACGTGGTGTAACTGGATAACATCTCAGTCTACGAAACTGAAGATTTGGGGGTTCAAATCCCTCCGTTCTCGTTGTGGAGAGGTGGCCGAGTGGCTTAAGGCGCTTTCCTGCTAAGAAAGAGCGGTTTAACAACCGTCGTGGGTTCAAATCCCACCTTCTCCGTTTTCCCCCGATAGCTCAGTTGGTAGAGCGCTTGTGTGAAGAACAAGAGGTCGTCAGTTCGATACTGACTTGGGGGATTGCGTTGCCTTATAGCTCAATGGTAGAGCAAGCGGTTGTTAACCGCTAGGTTGTAGGTTCGAGTCCTACTGGGGCAGCCATTTTACACAACGTTAAAAAGTTGGTAAAGCATGGTGCAGAGCTCATTTATAATAATAATTACTTGAGTTCTACACTTTTCATGAAATACACCAAAGAAATCTTGGGAGAAGCTGTTAAACATTCATTTTCTATCAGTGGGGTTTTAAGGCAACTTGGTATAGCAGGTGGTGGAAGTCATGGTCACATAACTAAGCGGATTAAAGAGTTGGGTATTGATACCTCTCACTTTAAACAATCCGATAAAAGTTTGAAAGGGCTTAATCCCAAAAAGCATTGCCAAGAAATTTTGGTTCTAAGTTCGCGCAATCAAAGAACACCAACCTTCCAACTTAGAAGAGCATTAATGGAGATTGGGAGAGAGTATAAATGTGAAAACAATAAATGTTTGGTGCAAAGTGAATGGTTAGGAGAGAAGTTAGTTTTAGACATCGATAACATCAATGGGAATTGGCAAGATAATAGGCAAGATAATCTGAGATTTATTTGCCCTAACTGTCACAGACAAACTGAAAATTATGGAAGTAAACGCAGAGAGCCGGAAGCAAATAATTACATAGCTCGCCAGAACAAAAGAGTTCCTCATATGAAAGCCAGAAAAGTTGAGCGTCCCTCTAAAGAAGAGCTAGAAAAAATGCTGTGGGAAAAACCAACCACTTGCTTAGCAAAAGAGTTTGGTGTCAGTGGCAAGGCAATAGAAAAATGGTGTAAGACTTATGGAATTCAGAAACCGCCAAGAGGATATTGGAACCGAAATAAAAAATATTAAATATCTAAATATTTAGTAATTTGAGTAAATGTTATTGGGAAGTCGCCTAATCGGTATGGCACCGCTCTTTGAAAGCGGAAAAATGCAGGTTCGAGCCCTGCCTTCCCAGTTCTGCTATTACCAAAGCAGATCAATTACACTCCTGTAGCCCAATTGGCAGAGGCCGCAATTTCAAAAATTGTGTTGTATGAGTTCAAATCTCACCAGGAGTACCAATTTTTTAAGTAAGTTTATAGTTGCTCCTGTGGCGGAATTGGCAGACGCGGCAGACTTAAAATCTGTTCTATTTTGATTGTGAGTTCGAGTCTCACTAGGAGCATGAACGGGATGTAATTCAGCGGCCAGAAGCCATGCTTTGGGAGCATGGAGTCGTTGGTTCAAATCCAACCATCCCGACTTTACCCCTGTGATGTAATTGGAAAACATCGCTTACTCAGAATGAGCGTCTTACAGGTTCGATGCCTGTCAGGGGTATGAGGTTTTATTCAATCTCAAATCTCAAATCTCAAATCGGTTTTGCCCCTGTAGCCCAATCGGTAGAGGCGCTAGATTTAGGATCTAGTTAGTGCTGGTTCGATGCCAGTCAGGGGTATTTGGTGACATAGCGGGTGAAGTAGCCTGGGTAGGCTTGGAGGTCTCATAAGCCTCTTAATAGCAGGTTCAACTCCTGCCCCCGGCACCAAAAATGCAGGTGTGATGTAATTGGCAACATGAGGTTCTTGTAAAGCTTTCTTGCGAGTTCAAATCTCGCCATCTGCTTGGCGCGCTGGTGTAGCTCAATTAGGCAGAGCAACTGATTTGTAATCAGTCGGTTGTAGGTTCAATTCCTATCACCAGCCCCACAATTGCGGATATGGTGTAACGGTAGCATTCGAGTCTTCCAAACTCTAGGCACGAGTTCGATCCTCGTTATCCGCTTGGCTAAACGAGAGGTTTTTTCAATCCAAAATCTCAAATTTCAAATCTCAAATCGATTTGCGGGTGTGATGTAAAGGCTAGCATCTGAGTATGCCATTCTCAGCGCATGGGTTCGAGTCCCATCATCCGCTTTTGTAGTCCTGAGCTTCGATGGTAGAGCCTTTGCCTTACAAGCAAGATGTTGCAGGTTCAAATCCTGTCAGGACTACCAATATGGGAGTGTAGCTCAATGGATAGAGCGCCGCGCTTCGGACGCGGATGTTGTGGGTTCAACTCCTGCCACTCTCGTTGTTTTTGCTTTAATTTAAGGAGGTTGATTCCATTGAATGGATAATTTTTTATAGTAAGAGCGATCGCCCTTTGCGTGTCCCAATCTTTGGAGCCTACATACTTTAGTACGAGAGGAAAGGTAACGCTGTCAAAATCAGCGGGCGTTTGAGAACGGGGAGTGCCATGAACCCGGCAGGTTGGCTTAAAGGTAGCCATCCTTTAAAGAGTGTGTAATAACTCATCGGCGGAGTCCCTCTAGTAACTGAGAAAACGCAATGCTCTGATAACTTGCACGTCAAAGTGCGTGAAGCGCAGCTATCCCGTAGGGAATCGCGCATTAACAAAAAACATGGGAGTGTAACTCAACTGGATAGAGTGTCGAGCTTCTACCTCGAATGTTGTGGGTTCAAGCCCTACCACTCCTGCTGAATGGGTTCGTAGCTTAATTGGTAAAGCATCTAACTGGCTGTTAGAAAGATATCGGTTCAAATCCGATCGCAATCCACCACACCAATTTTAGATTTTAGATTTACTCGACAGGTGAATCTTTTACGCGGGGTCATAGCTCAATTGGTAGAGCGCTTGCTTTGCACGCAAGAGGTTAGGAGTTCGATTCTCCTTGATTCCACTGCGGTGTCTGAAGTCGAAGCGGTCGAGACGCTAGCCCGTGAAGCTAGTTATTAGCGGGTTCAAGCCCCGTCAGACACCCCTTGGAAGATGCCACTAAATGGTTGGCAACCAGTCTTGAAAACTGGGGTACAGGTAACTGTAAGGGTTCGATTCCTTCATCTTCCTTTTAACCACCGGAAGTCGAAAAGCGAGACACCGTGCTGATAACGCGGGGATAGGAGGGGCAGTACCTCCTCGGTGGATTGCTTATGATTTTATATATAAATAAGGGAGAATTATGGTTAATTTTTTCACGAGATTTGCTATCCTAGACTGAGCAAAATTATGGGGAGGTCGCCTAAGTGGAATGGCACCGTAAAAACTTTGGAAAAGCGGCTCCCAAAAGGACGATCGGGTTTGTTGAGTAGGGTAAAAAGTTGCTTCGCGACGTTCCCTGAAAACGCAAACTGGCAGCGGGTTGCGGAGGCACTGAAAGGAATTAACAGTCCGAGATGGGGGCAGTTCTCATCTGCTTGCGGGCAGTAAGGAAGCGCGTTTCCTTAAAGTTGCTGTCGATCGATGCGGGTTCGAGTCCCGTCCTCTCCATTTATTGTCTTTAACATTTTAACAAAACAAAGGTTAAATATGAGAAAACTAAAATATTACGTTGCTTGCACAGTTGACGGTTTTATTGCTCGCGAAGATGGCTCATTTGATTGTTTTCCTATGGAAGGGGAGCATTTCACTGATTTGTTCGATTCCTTTCCTGAGACTATTCCGGCTCACCTTCAGGAAGCACTTGGCATTCCGGCAGAGAACAAGCAGTTTGATGCTGTTTTGATGGGACGGAAAACCTATGAGGTAGGGCTAGATGTTGGTGTAACTAATCCTTATCCTAGCTTGAAGCAGTATGTCTTTTCGCGCACTATGGAAGCCAGTCCGGATGAGAATGTTCAACTTGTTTCGGACAATCCTGTTGCATTGGTTAAGGAATTGAAAAAAGAAACGGGTAAAGACATCTGGCTCTGCGGTGGTGGCGCTTTAGCGGCAACTCTTTTTTCGGAGATTGACGAGATGATTGTCAAGTTGAATCCGCTAGTTATCGGAGCGGGAATTCCTCTTTTTTCCGGTGCAATCGAGCCGACAAATTTGGAACTTGCCGATCGCAAAATCTATAGCAACGGTTTCATGTTGCTTCATTATCGAGTGAAGCATTAGCAATCGCGACTTTAGGCGCTGCAATTACTGGGAGCCAAAAAGGACTGAAGTGTTTATTACACAATGATTTTTTAGGAATTACACAAACGCTGAATTTTTAAGGGTGGTTAGCAAAGCGGTTATGCACCCGGCTTTTAACCGGTACCAGATAGGTTCAACTCCTATACCACCCACTCTATCGATTTTAGATTTTAGATTTTAGATTTTAGATTTTAGATTGAGGGAGATCTGTGAGATTCTATATTTTAGATTGAAGGGCATATTGTTGCATAAGAACTGCGGCTTTTATCTGCGTTCATCTGCTTGATATGCAATTATCTGCGGTTAAAAATCACAAAACTTGGAAAGTGCGGCTGTGTGGACGGCAACTGGTTTGGAATACCAGGGTGCAGCGAAAGCTGTAGAGGTTCGACTCCTCCACTTTCCTTTTTAATCATTAGTCATAAGTCATTAGCCATCAATAATAGGCTAAGGACTAAAAACTCATGATTAGAAACCAACAACAACTCTTAGAGGAGAATCAAATGTAATGTCACGCACCAAATTTGAACGGAACAAACCCCACGTCAATGTCGGTACGATCGGTCACGTTGACCACGGCAAAACAACCCTAACAGCGGCGATTACAATGACGCTGGCTGCACAGGGTCGGGCCAAGGCTAAAAAATACGATGAAATCGATGCTGCACCGGAAGAAAAACAGCGGGGAATCACGATTAATACGGCTCACGTTGAGTATGAAACTGGCGATCGCCATTACGCTCACGTTGATTGTCCGGGTCACGCTGATTACGTGAAAAACATGATCGTGGGTGCCGCTCAAATGGATGGTGCAATCCTCGTCGTGTCGGCTGCAGATGGTTCGATGCCTCAAACTCGCGAACATATCTTGTTAGCGCGGCAAGTGGGAGTGCCGAAGTTGGTTGTCTTTTTGAATAAGAAAGATATGGTGGACGATGCGGAAATTTTGGAGTTGGTCGAGTTAGAAATTCGCGAACTTCTCAGTTCTTACGGTTTCCCCGGCGATGATATTCCAATTGTCGCAGGTTCGGCACTGAAAGCCCTGGAAAAGATGACTGCTAATCCGAAAATTCAGCGCGGCGAGGATGAGTGGGTTGATGGCATTTACAATTTGATGGATGCGGTAGATGACTGGATTTCTACGCCCGATCGCGATATTGACAAACCTTTCCTGATGGCTGTTGAAGATGTGTTCTCGATCAAAGGTCGGGGAACTGTCGCAACTGGCAAAATCGAGCGGGGTAAAATCAAAGTCGGCGATACTGTGGAATTGGTGGGAATCCACAACACTCGCACGATAACTGTTATCGGTGTTGAAATGTTCCAGCAAATTCTGGATGAAGGAATGGCTGGAGATAATGTCGGTTTGTTGCTTCGCGGCATCCAAAAAGACGAAATTGAACGGGGTATGGTGCTTGCTAAACCCGGTTCTATTCAACCTCACATTGAATTCGATTCTGAGGTTTACGTGCTGTCGGAAAAAGAAGGCGGCCGCCGGACTCCTTTCTTTGCGGGATATCGCCCTCAATTCTACGTGCGGACAACGGATGTTACAGGTACGATCGCATCTTTTACCGCTGATGACGGCAGCGCCATCAACATGGTAATTCCGGGCGATCGGGTTAATATGACTGTGAAGTTGTTGCAGCCGATCGCGATCGAACAAAATATGCGTTTTGCCATCCGCGAAGGTAATCGCACTGTGGGCGCCGGTGTCGTCTCCCACATTCTCAAGTAGACGCTTTCGGAACCAATTAGAATCAGTAGGGTGGACCAAAGTCCACCTTACTCCTGAATTCACAGCAAGTTTTTCAGTGTTGATGCAGTAGAGCGCCAAGATGGAGTCAAGCGAATTGTCGAGATTGGAGATGGCCAAGTATCAGATTTGGTTGGGTGGTCTGCCGGACGTTTTGCACAACTCTGGGGAGGTGCTTGAGGTCGATCGCGCTTAAATGAAATATGGAATCAGGGCGATAGAACTTACATTAAATATAGGAGTAAGGGCGATCGCCACAAATTTATACAAAAATAGTTGAGTTTTCAGAACAGTTGTGTTATAATAGCCTAGATGCGGGAGTATAGCTCAGTTGGTTAGAGCAGGTGACTCTTAATCTCAAGGTCGAAGGTTCAAGTCCTTCTACTCCCATCCCAAATAACATACTACTCACAAGGCTTTGAGACTTTAAACTGTCTCTAGTATGTCATTTTTCGCCCATTTTGCGCTCACGATAGCAGCCAATGGCGGTAGCGGTTGGATTACAGTGAGTGTTTGCGTGGTCGGATTTTTAATGTCAATCGACCCGCCCGATCGAGAAAAGTGCGATCGCCCAAGCTATTTTTAAACTGAATAACAACAGGAAATGGTGATTAGCTATGATGGCAAGTCTCTCGGCGCGCTGCTATGGGGGCGAGCGCGATTTAGATGCGATCGCCCATTTAATCAATACTTGCGAAGAAGTCGATCGGCTCGACGAAGGTACTTCCATTTCGGAATTGCAACAAGAATTTAACCAACCGTCGCTAGACAAAGCCCGCGATATCCGCCTTTGGGAAGATGTGGAGGGAAAATTAATCGGTTTCGCTCGGTTGTGGATTTCTGAACCAGGGGAAGTAATTGACGGTTGGCTGTGGTTTCGCGTTCACCCCGACGCGCGCGGAGGTGATGTGGAAGCAGCGGCGATCGCCTGGGGTGAAGTGCGGATGCGCGAAGTGTCTGCGATGCGGGGCGCGCGCGTGAAGCTGCGAACCTACGCGCGCGCTGAGGATTGCGATCGCATTTCTGTGCTGGCAAGTTGCGGTTTTAAGGTCGATCGCTATTTTTACCGAATGGCGCGATCGCTCTCTGAACCGATCCCAGAACCGCAATTCCCCGAAGGTTTCGCGCTGCGTCAGTTCCCCGGCGAACAGGAGGCGGCAGCTTGGGTAGAAATGTTCAACCAGTCGTTTATCGATCACTGGAATCATCACGATTTAACGGTGGATAAATTTAAGCACGAGTTAGCTAAACCCGATTACAGAAATGATTTAGACTTGATTGCTGTTGCTGATGACGGCACATTTGTCAGTTTTTGTTCCTGCCTGATTTGTGTGGAAGAGTGCGATCGTACCGGGCGCAATGAAGGGTGGATTGCTTGTCTCGGCACTCGGCGCGGCTTCCGCAAAATGGGATTGGGACGAGCGATGTTGCTGGCTGGTTTGCATCGACTCAAAGCTGCCGGTGTGGCTACTGCTATTCTCGGCGTCGATGCTGAAAATTCCTCAGGTGCATTGCATCTTTACGAGTCGGCTGGCTTCCACAATATTCGCGATAGCATTTCTTATGTTAAGGACGTTTGATCGATGTTACAGTTCGCGAGCGCGCTTTGACCCAAGAAATCGGATTTTTTAAGGAATCTGCGGGTTGCAACGAAATATTTTGGTGCAAAAACCCGGTTTTTCGCCACTCGTGTAAGTTTTATCTAAAAAACTTTTGCTACCCCCTTGACACCAGTGTAGTATGTATGTAGTATTTAAGTATGGAAAGCGCAGGACAAGCAAAAACCTGTATTTTTCATGCAAATTCTGAACCTTGACAACTAAATATTACTCAAAATTTCAAGGAACATCAACTTGAAAGTCTTGCAATACAGACTTGATTGTCATGTTGTTACTTTATACGAGACTGTTCGGTTACAAACTGACTCGGTCAGAGTCAGATGTTGTACTAAATCAGTCTAATTTCAACGAATTTCCTGCGGATTCAGAACAGACAAGCTCTGCCAGATTTCAATCAAGCAAAAAGGCTGAGGAAATCCGCAATATCAAACAAGCTTATCATTTACAGCGGCGCTTCTTTCAGTAAAGATTATCGGATTTCGTGAATCTTTACCGATACTGGCAATTTGCTAAGTCTCACAAAAAGCCAAAGTCGAGAGCAGATAAGCTACCAATCCAACATCCAAAATTGCTCTAGGAGGTATCGGTAATGGTTCACATTCGTTTTGAAGGACGTTCCTATGACTTGGCGGAAAACCAACTGGGTATCGCGGCAGGAATGAGCGACAAGGCTATTAAGGAACGTCTGGCAAAGCATTTTGATGTCAAGGGCGACCGCTTCGAGTCTTACGTGCTCGATCGCCGTCCCAGCGGTGATTTAATTGTCCGCCCAGAAGCCGTTTACGGCTAGAAATTCACTGAAGGCACGTATTAGAGAGCGCACCCCAACTAAAGAAGCTTACAAACTGGAAACGTTCGACTTAAAATCGAATTGTAGGTTCAATTCCTACTTGCCGTGAGGCTGAAAAAAAGCTTCTCTGACTTGTGCGCTGCCTTTTATAGCGGAATTTTTTATATCTATCGGGCATTTAAAGGTTCCACTTCGCGCCCCAACAAAGGAAGCTTACATACTAGCTCATTGGTAGAGCAATTCCCTCTTAAGGAAAAGGTCGCGGGTTCAACTCCTGCGTATGTGCCAACGGCTTTATTAACTTGCGCGAAGTGACTTTTAATGCTATAAAAAGCCAAAATAATTTAGCAATTTAGAATAATCACAAGTCAAAAATTTCTAGTTTATAGATTAGAAAAATTTTGTTCCGCACCCTAACGAGTGAAGCGAATACACACATTCTAATCGATTGGTCGCAGGTTCAAATCCTGCCAGCCCCGTTTAAGGGGCTGTAGCTCAGGGGTAGAGCCATCGGACAGTCAAAACGCTTTGCTAACTTGTGCGGAACATCTCATATTTATAAAAAGTTAGATATAAAAGTGGTGTGTGAGGAGACTTAAATTATGATCAAAAAAACTCTAATTTACCGATCGCCCAAAGAGATAGACAGTCTAATTCATGCCTTCCAAGAAGGCAGCTTGCCGCGAAGTCAATGGACGCACGAAGCACATTTAACGGTTGCTCTGTGGTATCTGTTTTATGACTCGGAGCAAGAAGCAATCAATGCGATTCGCAATGGGATTCAACGTTACAACTCGGTTCAAGGAATTGAAATCACACAAAACAGTGGGTATCACGAAACACTAACGCTGTTTTGGGTGCGAACTATTCGCCAATGTCTCGCCGATGAAAGCCAAAATCGGTCGATCGTAGATCTGGCTAATGGTTTGATTGCCAAATATGCCGATCGCACTTTACCATTTCGCTATTACACCCGCGATCGCCTGATGTCCTGGGAAGCTCGACAGAACTGGGTTGAACCTGATATGAGAGCAATGGAATTAGAAAGAGTTTCTCTCAAATAGTTAATTGAAAATCGCAGTTTTTGCCGCGCCCCAATCGCGAGAGCTTAGATACAAACCCTATTTAGGTTTACCAAAAAAAGCTCCCCAAACTTGCGCGGTGACTTTTTAAATTCACTCGCTAACCTGCAACAACTGCCAACCGCCGATTTGGAATACTTCTCAAGTCCAAAATCCAAAATCAATAGGAAGGTAAAAACAATGAATATGAATACAGCAGAACGCGATTTGCGTTTGGAAATGCTCAACAGTCTGCTCACCACTCCTCACCGTGTATTAGAAAAAGTAGCAGAAATTCACAAGTTAATTATCGAATTAGACCCCATTTTTTACGGTCATTTAGCAGTGTGGTATCAACGTCACGGCGACGTGCGCGATCACAAGGAAGTTTTTGCCGGAAATTTGCTGACTTCGGCGCTGACGGAACACCGAGATGCCGGTTTTATGATGCTGCAAGAGTTCCCTCCCTACGAGGTTTCGCGGATTGTGGACTTTATGAAGCGGCACCAGAATAAGGTGCCTCGCAGCGCGCGCACTGCTGTCACTCGCTATCTGAAATCGCGGGAAAAGAATCCGCAGTTTTTCGATCGCGCCGCCATCCGCAACCGGAAGGCGATGAAGCATTTGTACGCAACGCTGCACGTCAAGCCGAGCGATCGCGCTAATGCTATCCTGTTTAAAGACAAGCCGCCGGAAGACTCTCTGGCATTCGTTTTGAAGCAGTTGGCGAAGGCCGCGACACCTGCGGAACAGGCGAATTTGATTGTTGAGTACAAGATTCCGTATACGATCGCAGTTGGTGCGATCAGACAGCTAACGCCAACAGTTTTGGCGGCGCTGATTAACTCGATGTCGCCGCAGGAAGTCATCAACAATTTGAAATCGATTCAGTCGCGCGGCGCGATGGATCACGCGGAAGTCAAGCAGTTGATTGACTCGAAGCTGGATGAAGCCGCAAAGTGCGATCGGGTTTCTGCTTACAAAGCGAGTGTTGCGGGCGCGGGCGCGAACTTCGACGCAGCAACGGCGGCGAAGCTGGAAGCGGTGACAAACGAACAGGTGAAGAAGCGCGGCAAGATTGCGAAAGCAACCGGTTTGTTGATTGACAAGTCTGGTTCGATGGAAAGTGCGATCGAAGTTGGGAAGCGTCTCGCTGCTTTGATTTCCGGCATTTCCGAGGCTGCACTGTTCGTTTATGCCTTTGACACGATACCGTATCCAGTGCAAGCAAACGGCAGCGAATTGACTGACTGGGAAGGCGCTTTCAAGCACATTCGCGCTGGCGGCGGCACAAGTTGCGGTTGCGCGGTGGAAGCAATGCGAATTAAAAAGCAGGTTGTCGAGCAATTCATTATGGTAACAGATGAAGGCGAAAACGCTGCACCTTATTTTGCTGATGCTTATCAGAGTTACTGCCGCAGTTTGGGGGTAATTCCTGATGTTGTGATTGTGCGAGTTGGTTCTTGGTGCCAATATGTCCAGAAGCAATTGAAGGACAAACAAGTATCGGTGGAAACCTTTACGTTTGCAGGTGATTATTACTCCTTGCCGAATTTAGTGCCGATGTTGAGCCGTCCTTCGCGGCTGGAATTGTTGATGGAAATTCTGGATACGTCGCTGCCTGTGAGGGATGACAAGTAAAATGTAGGGTGTGCACTGCACACCTTACTTATTATATAGCCAAAATTTGCACCGATCTGAAGGACAAGACACTATGAAACTAGCGGAAGCTTTAATTTTAAGAGCTGACTGTCAAAAAAGAATGGAACAACTGCGAGACAGATTGACAATAAGTGCTAAAATACAGGAAGGAGAAGAACCTCCAGAAAATCCCCAAGCACTCATTAGCGAAGTAGATGGAGGGGTGCAAGAACTCGAAGACTTAATTAAGAAAATTAACAAGACTAATTCGCTGACAACTCTGGAAGATGGAGTTAGTTTATCGGATGCTTTAGCCAAAAGAGATGCTCTCGCGCTTAAGCGTGGCATCTACAAGTCTTTAGTTGACGAAAGCGCTGTTAGGCAAGACCGCTATAGTCGATCGGAAGTCAAATTTTTCAGTACGATCAACATTGGTGAAGTGCAAACGCTAATGGATCGAATGTCTAGACAGTATCGGGAGTTAGATACTAAAATACAGCAAGCAAACTGGAATACTGAACTTATCGATTGAGCAAGTTGGTAGCCAATGCAATAGAAGCGAGCACAACCCCCCAACTGCTGGCATGAGGGGTCATGCTAAAATCTCACAAATTAAGCCCAGTATTGTTACAAGCGTACAGGGCATTGTTAAAGTTACTACCGCGTGCAGGTCTATTGATATTGGTGAGGGTGGGTTAGGGGTTTCTTGCTCAATTGCAAAAGGTATCTGGAATTCCATAAGGCTGTGAAGCTGTTAAAATTTCGATTTTTTTCATCCTCAACCGAAAGCGTTTTCCCTATTTTAAATTATTCTCTAATTTGCTCGATAATTTCTTGTAATTCTGGATTAGCGATGGATGACACTAATTTTGAATCCGCACCAGCCAAAGCAGCGCGCAACTTTTCCGCACTGAGTGCAGGATATTTCTCTAACACCTGCTGTTGAGTCCATCCCGCAGCAAAGAGCCCCAGCAAAAATTCTACAGACAATCGAGTTTCTGGCGCTGCTGGTTGACTTGTTGAAGCTTTCGAGTTTGGATGAATGAGCTTTCGCCAGTCCATTGTTTTACTTAAACGATTTGGGAAGATTCCGCCGATTATACTGCATTTGGGTACAGTAGAAACACGGATATCGTTGACTGATTGTGTAACATGATACGGCAGGTAATACCATTTTAGATTTTAGATTGGGAATCACTGATGCCAACCAGGGTTTGGAGTTTGGTGACAGTGGCATTTTTTTTGAGCGGGTGTCATTTCCCGATTTTGCGATTAAATTGTTATTACGATCGCAGTACAGCACTTTCTTATAGACTAGAGTAATGGGGTAGCGACGGGGCGATCGCCCTTTTTCCTTTTGTCCGTTTCAATACCAAACTGCGTAAGCGTTGCCCGCCCCTACGGGGGCTACGCCAACGAAGAGGATCGCACTAAATCTAAACCCACTGTCTAACGGACTGTGCAACCCACAATACAACTACTTTAACTTCTTAAAACTATGGGAAAAAAGTCGAAAGCCAAAAAATCCCAGGTCAAAACATCCAGTTTGCTCTGCCAGCGACTGCAAGAAGCTCTCGATCGAGGCAGCAAAGTTTGGATTAAAACAAATAATAGCAGTTTCGGCGGCATCCCGATTAATTTGTTCGGGGAGTTTTTGGAACTTTTGGTGATAGTTCCCCCTAACGAACAGGCGGAACATATCGATGCTTACGGACAAGTTACGTGGCTGATTCGACTCTCTGATATTATTGCACTCGCTTACCCTACTGAATATTGGTCTAAAGATAGATTAGAAAGTTTGCTGCCACCAGATGCAGTTACTTCCGAAGTAGGAGATTAACTGCGTAGGGTTTGCATTGCGTACCCTAATTTTAGCTGAGTTGTATTTGGTATGGTGTGCAGTGCACACCATACGTTTACTATTTTTTAAGCTGTTTGAGCAGCCCACATATACACCTGTTCCACCGATTTTTAGCAGTTTAATTAGTTGTTGCAAGCTGAAAGCTGCACTTTACAACTGCCACCCTCTAGTTCGCTGCAACCGGCGAGAGCTTGAGCTTCTGCTGCTGCTTTATCGTCGCCCCAGCCCGCACCGGCTCCTCCTTTGCCTACTGCGATCGCTCCACAATTATTACTATTAGATGTCAGGGGTTCGCAGTCGTTCGCACCTCCGCTTTGTTCATTGCAGACGGCTACTGCTGCGTTTAGTGCTTCTTTCTCTGTCGCATGATCCCAACTAATACCAGTGGCGTCAGAAGTCGGAGAATAAGCAGTAGCTCCATAGGTATCTTGAGCTTTAGCTACCTGGACTGAGCCAAAAAGAGGAAGTGTCAAAGCTGTGACTACAACCCACTTAGAAAAAAGCTTTTGCAGCATATTTACTTAAGATATTTACAAGGTTAAGTTGCGAGGTTCGCTCAATATTAGATTAGGAGATTAATTTCTGTCAATAGTGTTGAGTAATCTTTAGATTTTCTTAAATTTAAAGTGTCTTAGGTAACAAAAAGTAAGATAACGGAGGTCAATTCAGTGGCAGATATCCGCAAAATCCTCAGCCAACTCGCTACCCAAGAAGGGAAGCTACTCGATACCCAATTCCTGGCTCCTTGCGTGCCCGGGGGGAGCGTGCGGACAAGGGTTAGCTCAATGGTTTATACTTTTCAACCGCAGCCACGCAACTTTGAAGGATGGGCTATTTTTGGGCCAGTAAATGAGAAAATTGCTGCGGTAATTGAGGAGCCGAGTTTGGCGCAAGTGGCAGAGTATTTGCAACTCCTCCTCCCCGTTCGCTTGCACTTGGCTTGCCTGCTGCAAGGGCAAACGTGGCTGGCTTATCCTGTTAACGAATCGGATGCTAAACAGCGCACGGGTGTTGCGAAACCCGTACCAGTTCATTTAGTAACAGAAGGTTCGCAGTTTGAGCCGATTGTTGCGCGGTGGGACGGTCATTGTTTGTGGTTTGAAGAAATTGACAGGCGCGCCGATCCGCTGCAGTCTGAGAAGTTGAAAACAGCTTTAAAAAAGTTGATTTTGCCTCAAGAAGTTCGCTTTAAAGGGATGACGCCGGAAATGCGAACTGTTTACGAATTGGTGTCCCGAAATATTAAAGATTTCGATCCGAAAGTGCGGGAAGAAAAGCGCTTGCAGCAGGCGCTAAAAATGGGCGGCGGTGAATTGCGGGATTTTTGCGATCGCGAAAATTATTGGCTGGTTGAATGGACTAGCGGAACGGGAGAACACCACACTTCTGCGATCGCCAAAACTGACTTGACAGTTATGAGTGCGGGCATTTGTCTCAGCGGATTGGACAAAGACTTCGACTTGCATTCATTGGTTGGAGTCGTCGAAAATCGCTAATTCTTGATTACCATGAGCATATTTTTTCACGAACAACTTTACAGAAGTGCCGCAGTGATGTCGCAGATCGAAAATTTTCCGGTAACGGTGTGCGGCGCGGGCGCTTTGGGTGCGAATATTACAGAAAGTCTGGCGCGATCGGGCTTTTGTCAGTTAAAAGTCATCGACCGCGATCGCATCGAGGAACGCAACCTTTCCACTCAACCCTATTATCGATCGGACATCGGCGCATTCAAAGCCAAAATTCTCGCCAACAACATCTACCGCGCTTTGGGAGTCAGCATTGACGCGCACTCAAAAGAATTGACGCCCGCAAATGCCGATCGGCTGCTGGCCAACAGCGCCACAGTCATCGATACTTTTGATAACAGTATCGGGCGGCAAGCAGTCAAGGATTACTGTGCGAGTGCCTCCCTTCCATGCGTACACGTCGGATTAGCTGCAGATTACTCGGAAATAATTTGGAACCAACACTATCGGGTTCCTTCAGCGGCGAATGATGACGTTTGCGATTACCCGCTGGCGAGAAACTTGGTAGTGCTGACGGTTGCAGTTGCCTGCGAAGTAATTGTTACCTTTGCTGCTACCAAAGAGCAACAAAATTTAACTTGCACGATTGGAGATTTTGCAGTAAAGCCACTTATATTGTAGAATGTCGGTTGACTGTTGCCAGAAACCTGGTCAATCAAGATTGGATGCCCCCATCCTATAAACCCGGTTTCTCACCCTCAAACAATCGTCCAACTTGCAAAAAACGCTTGAAAAATTAACAGGGAAAGTATGGCCGGATCACAGACTTTTTATTATTTACTAGCAATTCTCGCCCTATTAGTTTTGACGGGCACAAGTAGAGCAAACTATGCAGCGGGCTCCGCAGTTTGCTACACTGATGATTGCCATCGACCAGCAGTGAGACACCATAAAAGGATTTTAAAATGCGGCTCGAAAGGGCACGATGTGAAGAAACTGCAAAAGTTGTTGAACGCGCGGGGCTTGTCCCCACACCCGATCGTAATTGATGGCGTTTTCGGTCCGACAACCGAAAATGCAGTGAAAAGATTTCAGCGACAAGCGGATATTCCTGTAGACGGAGTTGTGGGAGGCAAAACTTGGGACAGACTGTTTGCTAGTTCCTAAATTTAAGCACCGCACAACAAAGGTTCTTAAGTCATTATTCCTAATCATTAATCGCTGTGGTTTGTAGTTGTGCAGAGCTCGAATTTTGTGCAACTACATACACAGAAACTGCCCTCAAGAATCAATCGCAAACTAGAGTGGTAATGAATGAAGTTTTAGATTTTTGGTTTGGTCGATCGCACTCTCCTGAATTGGGCAAAGTCCACAAGAAATGGTTTGAAAAAAATGCGGATTTTGATGCAGAAGTGCGAGCGCGCTTTCTGCCAAAATACGAACTAGCCGCCTCCGGTCAACTTGACTCATGGCAAAATTCCCCCGAAAATTGCCTAGCATTAATTATACTGCTCGATCAATTTCCGCGCAATATGTTTCGCGGAACGCCCCAAGCATTCGCCACAGACAGCAAAGCTTTAGCCACCGCCGAATACGCTATTAATCATAACTTCGATCGCGAATTGCTGACTGTACAAAAATTGTTTATTTATCTGCCTTTTCAACACAGCGAAAGCTTAGAAAACCAGCAAAAATCTGTGGAACTATTTAGCCAACTCAGCGGCGAACCTGACAGCGATTCACTCATTGAATATGCGTTGCAGCATTTGGAAATAATCGAGCGTTTTGGGAGATTTCCTCACCGAAATCAAATTCTAGGCCGCGAAACAACCCCCCAAGAAGCGGAATTTCTCAAACAACCTGGTTCGGGATTTTAAAGCGCGATCGCAAAATCTCGATCGTTCTGATATATTTGAGGCTTGTAGAGGCGGTTTTAGCTGGCAATCACAACCAACAGGAGACAATCTCTCTACAAAACCCGCCCCAACCCAGGGACTATCAAAATTGAATAGTGAAATTATAAAAGAAGATACATTGTTAATTCAACAAAAAGTAGACGCTGGTGAATAATTTATTCATCGCCCCATCCTCAGCCGCGATACTGCACCCGATAAATCCGGTTGTTCGCTTCCTCAGTAAACAGCAAACTCCCGTCAGGTAAAACCAGCAAACCAACAGGCCGTCCCCAAGTTTTCGGACCCGACGGATCTGTGAGAAAACCAGTCAGAAAATCCTCATAATAACCTTGAGGGCGTCCGTTCGCTGCATTAAAAGGTACAAACACGATTTTATAACCAGTTCCTGCGTTGCGATTCCAACTGCCGCGAAACGCCACAAATGCCCCGTTCATGAATCTTTTGGGAAACGTTTTGCCGTCGTAAAACTGAAGCCCCAAAGCCGCCGAATGCGCCTGAAACAGCACGTCTGGCATTAATGTTTTAGCCGCTAAATCAGGTCGATCGCTATTGCCGTTTCTGGCGTGGCGCGGGTCGAGCAAATTCGGCTTAAAATAAGCGTAAGGCCACCCGTAAAACTCGCCTTGACGAATTCTTGTCAAGTAATCCGGCACCAAATCATCTCCCAAACCGTCGCGTTCGTTGACTGTTGCGTAAAGTTGATTGGTTTTTGGGTGAAAATCCAATCCCACTGGATTTCGCAAACCGGAAGCAAAAATTTGCTTGTTCTGACCGTCCAAATTCATCACTTGAACAGATGCCCTCGGCAGCGGTTCGACATCGGCATTAGACTGCGAGCCAACTGATACGAAAAGCTTGCTGTTGTCGGGGGAAACGACAACATTTCGCGTCCAGTGTTGGTTGTAGCCGCCGCCCGGTAAATCTGCAATTTTTTGACCGCTACCTGTCAATTGTTCCTGCCCTTTTGTGTAGGGAAATCGGCGGACTTCATCGGTATTCCCGATGAAAAAATAGCGATCGGCAAAAGCCATACCAAAGGGAATATTTAACCCGTTTTGGGCACTTGCAAAAGTTTTGCGAACCTCAGCAACGCCGTCGCGGTTGGTATCCCGCAACAGCGTAATCCGATTCTGTCGCGTTTCTGTTACCAAAACATCGCCTGTCGGCGTCAAAGCCAGCCATCGGGGAGCGTCTAAATTGTCAGCAAAAACGTTAACGACAAAGCCAGGAGGCACGCGCAGCACTGGCGATGCGGGAATCGGTATTACTTGAGGAGGTTTTGAGGCGCTATCGCTGGCTCCTGGCTGCGGCAAAGAAGTTGCAACAATGCGGATTGGCTGCGGCGACAGCGGTTTGGTCGGTACAATTTGATTTGTCCCAACATTTACCAGCGGTGCACGGGAGGGAATTTGCGACAGGGGGCCGTTGTCGCCCACAGCAGGGGCGATCGCATCTGTAGCTCGATCGCACGCAATCACCGGCAACAGCAGAATTAGCAGCAAGAAACGCAGGTAATACATAGCAGCGATTTCTAAACAATTGCTGGACAATTCTATTATTCTAACTGGTATTAAACAGCTAAGCCACCGCCTGCGCGGTGGCTTAATTCCATTTAATGATACCAGTTGCAAAAAAGAATACAACTGTAGACCTGCGATCCAAACCTTGAGCTTTATCAGTCAGTGGATTTTAGATTTTAGATTTTAGATTTTAAATTGAAGAAAGCGACCCCACGAATGAATCCAATAGTCCCGGATCGAATTGCTTGATTGTCATTGCCAATCTTCAATCGAAAATCTAAACCGTATAACCTAGCTCTACCAAAGTCCTCTCACAGGAGCCGGACGGGGAGCCGGAGCCGGAATTGGACGGGGAGCCGGAATCGGAGCCGGAGCCGGGGCCGGACGAGGAGCCGGACGCGGTGGCGGTTCTGGGGCCGGACGCGGTGCCGGTGCTGGGGTTGCGGGACGAGCAACCGTTGTGGCTACCACCTTATAATCGGGGATCACCGCGATATTTTGTATCTGAGATCCGGCGACTGTGGCTCTGACTTTCATTCCCGGTACTAGGCCAATAATTCTCAGGACGCATCTTTGAATCCTGAGAGTCCTGTACGGCGCGCTTTCTTCGCGAATAGTTACTACGTCGCCGACAATACTTTTGACAAAACCGACAATGGTTCTAGTGTTTGCTGTAGTGGTGGTTTGCGTTTGGGCTATTTGAGTTGCAGGGTTAGCCATCGCAGGATGTACTGAGACCGCCGAAATTAGCACCGACAGTGTTGCACCTGTCAATAATTTGATCTTCTGAAGACGCATTGAAACCTCACATTAACTGCTATTCAGGGTCGGGTTTGCTTCCGCAGCGCGAAAGTCCCAACCTCTATACCTAATCCAGTTTAATCCCCAGAGTAGGAAATTTATGACAATCTCAAAAAAAGATTATCGAACAAGTATTGAAAGACTAAATTTTACATCATAAGTTCCCGATTTACAACAAGTTCAGCGGTTTGGTTCTCTAGAGTGTTGCCGTGATATATTGAGTTTATTCGATCGACCTTAGCAGTTTTTTCCGCCAACCTAACTGTTGCTGGCGGGGACTCTACCCAAAGACAGATTGTGCTTGCCGGATACAGTAGCGCCATAGTTTGAATACTCGATCGCCAGTCGGTCATGGCTAAAAAATCAAATTAGTCGGAGGTAAAATTTAATCATTTTGTGGCAATATTTACGCATAAACCGGGTTTTCTCACGACATTCTATTGCGTAACTCCACTGAGCAGCTTATAAAAACATTGTGGTTTTAGTATTATTGCCTAAGCTTTGTGTTGAGTTACAAGCTATCAGTTGTGGAATTTTAACTAAAAACTGTGCAGCGCAGTTCCCCTCAAAAAGCCATCTCAAAATTTTTCTCATCGGGTGCAGTTGGCGGATAATTAGATAGGAACTTTGTAGGAAATGCTGGTGAGGAGTTTAGCGAACAAAACAATGGTGAAGAGCAAATTTTTGTTTAACAAGTTAATTGTACTGAGCTTGAGTGCCGCCGCGCTGTCGGTCGGCCTACAGCAGCAGGCGACTGCCGAAGTGGTGGCTAATTCAAGTAAGAGTGCGATCGCAGTGCAGCGGCCCACATCCGAGACAAAATTGCCGAATCTCGGAACCCCAGAACTGCCGCCCTTGGGAGAACCATTTCGTTATATTCCCCAGGAACCAAAGCCTGCAGTAAATCCTATTGAGGAAGTGCGTTTAGTCCTGAAATTGCGAGAACGCCGCGTCTATGTTTACCGACAAAATAAGGTGCAAACCAGTTTCCCAGTTGCTGTGGGAAAAGGCGGGTGGGAAACTCCTACAGGCAATTTTAAAGTTATTCAAATGATCAAAGATCCAGTTTGGCAAAATCCTTGGACAGGAGAACTTATTCCTGCTGGGCCAGACAATCCATTAGGGAGTAGGTGGATGGGGTTTTGGACGGATGGCAAGAATGTGATTGGTTTTCACGGTACTCCGAATCCAGAGTCGATCGGGGGGGCGGCTTCTCACGGCTGCGTCAGGATGTTTGATAAAGACGCACAGGCTTTATTTGAGAAAGTCGCAGTTGGCACACCGGTGATAGTTGAGCATTAATTATTAGCAACTATAAAAACATCAATTCCCGGCGATTGAAATCGCGGCTACACATACAAAGTCCGCCTGCGCGGACTGAATAATTTCTTAGTCCGCGTAGGCGGACTTCGTTTGTATAGTAGCGGTTTCAACCGCCGAGCGATTTTGATATTAGATAGATTGCTGATATTTTTCCAGCAACTCCGGGATGTAATCGTAGCCGTCAACACCGATCGCCGGAATGATATTCGCTCGACTTTTCGCCAAAGATTGTTTAAAAGATTCCGCCCCCATTTGACCCCGCAAAATTGTCAACAAACCAGCCGATTGACGCCACTCCATCGCACCAATTTGCTCCAAAGTATACATCCCCAAACTGCCCGCAAATATCGCTTTTTCTAGTGAGTTGATTCTGTAATAAGCTTGAGCCAAGTAAGCCAAATTCAGACCTTGCAAATATAAATCCCCTGAGAATTGAGCTGCTTGCCAACCTTTGAGCAAATATTCGATCGCAGCTTCAGCATTTTCTAGGGCGATTTTAGCAATACCGAGACTGCTGGAACAAAAAGCTTGACTTTGGCGATCGCCCAATTTTTCCGATAGCAACAAACCTTGTTCCAAATAACCGATCGCACTCTCGTAAACCTCCGGTTCCACCTCCTCCAACTGCCGCGCTTGAAACACTTCGCTGTAACCCAAATTAGCCAGAGCATTTGCCTCGCCTTGTCGCTCTCCCGCTTGTCGTGCCATAATTAAAGCCCGCTGGCTGTAATTAATCGCTTCCTGATAATTTTTTTGAGCAACATAGTTGCGACTGATGTGATTGAGATTGGCCACTTCGCAAGCTTTGTCTCCTTCAGTACGGGCAATTTCCAGCGCTTGCTTGTGCAGCAAGAGCGATCGCTCGTAGGCCCCAGCCGCCTGCATCGAATAACCCAAAAGCGTCAGAATCCGAGCTTTTGCCTGAGTGCCTTCAACTCGCCGCAGCGGTTCGTCTAAATAATCCAAAGTATGTCGCAGGGCTTTACCATCAAACGAAGCAAAAATTCCCCCGTAAAGGGGAAAGTATTCCCGCTGAGAAAAAGCCCGCAAAATTTGCAAAGTTACTTGAAAACAAGCATTTGCCAACTGCTCGCCGCTCTTGGTAGAATTATTAAACCCACTAGCTAGCTGACTCCAAATTACCGCAAAAGTAATGTAAGTAGAAATTGAAGCTTTTGTTGACACTTTGGAATCGTAAACTTGCTTGTCAAACCATGTCGCCAACGCCCGCTGCAAGCACTGCAAAATAATCGCCAATTCCACCAATATTCTTAAATCTAAATTCGATTCTTTTGCCGCGAATTGAACTACAGATTCACCAAGCGCAATAGTATTCAACAGAGCCTGGGGAAAGGGACTATTAACTTTTTTTGCCCAAAAAGCCCAAGGCCCATTTTGTTCGGGACTACCGGCAAATCCTAGCTGCTGCGGCTGATAAATCCAGCCCACAAGTTCCGGTTCCAAACGCTGCCAAGATTCTAAACCTTTGGCGATGCCGGCGGTGATTTGCTGCAAATCTTGTTCGGTTTCGGGATTGGCAGTTTGCAGCATTTGTTGGTGCAGAGATTTTGCCAATTGCTGCAATTGAGCAAGAGTCAACGGATGTTCTTTATTCGGATCGATTACTTGCAATAATGCCAGGAGGCGAGAGTTAGATTCGGCAGTAACGATTTGTTGGATTGAGGATGCAATTGCGCGATCGACGCGGTTATCTTTCTGCCAGCGTTCCCATTCTCCTTGGATGGTTTTGAGAGCTCGGAGGGTGCGATTTGCCTTTGCTTGTTTGATTTCGTCTTTTTCATTTCTGAGTTGATTTTCGGTGGCATCAAGGCGTTCACCGAAACAGCGTTCAAAGATTTCGCCCGTACCGGTACTAATGTCTTGCACCAGCATTTGATAAACTTGTTCTTTGGAGCGAATTTGACCTTTGAGGGTGATTTCGACAATTTTGTCGATTAGGGCTAGGTAGCGATCGCGCAGTGAGGTAGAGTCTGGCATAAGTTATTTTTAGTTAATAAATTTTTATGGACAGCGCTTGCAGTTTGCACCATTTCATGATGCTATTTAATTTTACAGCTCCTCTGGATTAATGCCCATTGCTCTGAGGCGATCGGCTAATCGATTTGCTCGCTGACTTTCTGATTCTGCCCGCTGACTTTCTAATTCTGCTCGCTGCCTTTCAAACTCCTCGGAAGTCAGAACCCAATTTCCACTGACATCGTACCAACGCAGCCACCACCTCGAACAACCTTGATAACAACCTTCCCACAAACCTATACCTAATTCTAATTCCGGTATCCAGAATCTGGGTTCGGTTAAAACTTGTTCGCGGTAACGATTGCCAATCAAGCGAAATACTCTCAGTTGATTGTTGTACCGACTGAAAACACAGTAGTAAGGAATCTGCAAAATCTGTTCGTAAACTCGCCACTTAGTAGGGAGTTTATTTCGTGCTCCTTCTGTAATTCCTAAATCCTCATCTTCAGTTCCTGGTGACACCAATTCCACTACTACCAGAGGACTGACATTTTCTTGCCAAATCACGTAGCTGAGGCGCAATTCGTCACCTCGATAGAATCTCGGAACCCCCAAGACGACAAACCAATCAGGTCTTTTGTACCAATTGAAATGGTTAGAATCGTAGTAGAGATTGAGGTCTGTAGCTATAAATATTTGTTCTGGCGGATGATTTGCGGGGTGGCAGGTTAGACGCAGCAGTTCGGGTTGAAACTCGTGGAATTCGTCAGGCAAACCGGGTTCCTCCGGGTCTTGACTGGGTAAATCATACATCGTAGGGAGGACTTTTGTTTGCGAAGGCTGCGAATCCGGTACGTACATCGTCATAAGATTACCCAGGCGAGACGGCTTGAGGAGATTGAAGCGGTACGGCAATTGTAATATTATAGCGCGATGTTATTTCTTGCGGCATAATTTCAGTATTTTTGGCACCGGGAATCTTCGCTAAATGGCGATCCTTGGGAACACCATATTTAATAGTTGTAGTTAGTGAGGCCTCACAAAAAAGATGAAAATAAATCTATACGATCTTAAGCTTGATAGTTAATTGGACAATGTGAGTTAGTAAAGGTTAGAATGTTGAGGTTATAATTCAGCTTTTAGAAACGATGATGACACGCTTAGATAAAGTACGGCAACTCCAAGAGATATTTATTGCTCGTGCGACAGGTGGCGATCCCAGTGAGCGGGAATACAGTAAACTCCGTTTAGAGTTATTGAGAGATAGCGCACTCAGAGAGCGCCTTCCTCAATTTGTTAGAAATTGCGACGAACTCTCAAAATTCTGGGGTTTTATTAAAGCAAAGTTCGGTACCTACCAAGAACGAAGGATATTTATATGGGAAGAATTTGGTTCATTGATTGCGTCTCTAGAGCAAAATATTATTGTGGCTCAACCAGCAGATGATGATATTTCCGCCATTCTTATCAATTTCGATACAGAACAGGTTCATATTGCTTGGCAAAAAGCTCTTGAACGCCGAAATCACGATCCAGAAGCAGCGATTACTATGGCGCGTACATTAATCGAATCGGTTTGTAAACACATTTTGGATGAAGCAGGCATTTCTCATAGTGAGAAAGATGATTTGCATAAACTCTATTATGAAACTGCTAAGCAACTTAATCTGGCTCCTCAACAACATCAAGAAGAGGTTTTTAAACAAATTCTTGGTGGTTGCCAGAGTGTGATTTCAGGACTTGGTACTTTACGTAATAAGCTTAGTGATGCTCATGGTAAAGGGAAACAAGCTATTAAACCTTCTCCTCGACACGCTGCACTTGCTGTCAACTTGGCGGGTTCAATGGCAGCTTTTTTGGTCGCAACTTGGGAGGAAAGATTGTCGAAAGCGACCTAACAAGGCGATTGGAACGGACTGGGGAAAGCGACTGGTAAGATTACAAAGGCTAGTTGCAGTCACTCAACCAGAACTTTAGACCGTTGAAATGCTGACCTTGCAAAGGGAAACGTTAAAAACATTTCGTTTCCCTCTTTCTGTTACCACCTCGGTCTAATACTAGAATTCCGGTCTTCTCTGGTAGTTGGCGACGGCACACCATTCTTGAAATAACACCAAGCTCGATCGCCCTCCACTCCCGACCTCACGAAAGTAAAAGCCTGACATTGTTTGTCAAACACATGGATTTGTTTGTAAAGATCCGGGTCGGGTTGGCTAATGTACATATTGCTATAATCAGCGCCGATTCTGTCAGTATTTAACTCGAAATTCCACCTTGTCAACAGCCACTAGCTGCGGCAGTACAGTTTAAGCCTTTGCACGGATTTTATTCAAAGCAGAGGCTGCACTACTACTCACATTTAGATTGGAGTCTTTGAGCAAGACAATTAGCTGCGGCAGTGCAGTTTAAGCTTTTGCACGGATTTTATTCAAAGCAGAGGCTGTACTACTACGCACATTTGAATTGGAGTCTTTGAGCAAGACAATTAGCTGTGGCAGTGCAGTTTTAGCTTCTGCACCGAAACTTCCCAAAGCATTGACTGCACTACTACGCACAGTTGCATCGGAGTCTTGAAGCAGGAAAATTAGCTGTGGCAGTGCAGTTTTAGCTTCTGCACGCATTCTTGCCAAAGCATAGTCTGCACGGCTACGCACCTTTGCATCGGAGTCTTTCAGCAACAGAATTAGCTGCGGCACAACAGTTTTAGCTTCTGCACCCATCCTTCCCAAAGCATTGGCTGCACGGCTACGCACAGTTGCATCGGAGTCTTTCAGCAACAGAATTAGCTGCGGCACAGCAGTTTTAGCTTCTGCACCCATCCTTCCCAAAGCATAGTCTGCACGGCTACGCACAGTTGCATCGGAGTCTTTCAGCAACAGAATTAGCTGCGGCACAGCAATTTTAGCTTCTGCACCAACCGACACATCTGAGTCTTTCAAGGTTTTGACAAAGGCAGGAATAGCAGGAAGAGCAATTTGTCTTAGAACCTCAGCAGCACTCTGGCCGACTGACAAATTCTGATCCTGCAAAGCTTCCATCAAATCAGGGATGGCTGGTTCACCTATTTTTCGTAACAGCTTAATAGCTGCATC
This sequence comes from Microcoleus sp. Pol12B3, assembly GCF_036701355.1. NCBI lineage: Bacteria > Bacillati > Cyanobacteriota > Cyanophyceae > Oscillatoriales > Microcoleaceae > Microcoleus > Microcoleus sp. Pol12B3. The sequence continues at coordinate 64,255 of NZ_JAUBQS010000026.1, read as the reverse complement.
AAGTGCCGTTTCATCGTTAATATTTAACTTCTCAGTGAGGAAGGCAATCTGTTTGGGATTAGCTGTAGGTTCGTCCTTAATTCCAGCCGCAGCATTGCCAGTCAACAGCAAAGGCGATGTGAAAGATAGAAACGAGAGGGCAATTACGGCAACTAATCTTTGTCGGTAGTGCTTCGTCATGGGCCAGAATCCTTGTATTTGATGAGCCGTCTCAGCCATTTGAATAATTGTGTATACATTCTCATCAAACTGTTTCAGGATTCCGGGCGATCTAAATTTGTTCTTGTCTGTGGTGAAATCGATCGCCCTAAATACTGCTTAAAAAGCGCCACTTTAAGAAGATTCTGGTTCTTTCCTTGAAAAATCCTTCTTTACGTGTAACTCTTGCTGGGAATTTGAATATACGAATCCGGCATTTCATTCTGCTGGTGAATCACAAAGAAACGGCGCTTAATTTCTTTGAGAACTGCTGCATCATAATAAATCATGCCACAATCAACACAAATCTCTACTGGCGTGTTAGGAACTAGCCAGTATTTACCTTGATGGCTGTAAAGGTAATTGATTCTACGTTCCTCATAGCGGTTGCTACCGCAGGTATTACATCGAATTTCTCGCATGGGTCTATCCTCACTATCCCGGATTTCGGATTCTCAATCGACCTAATTCCGCAGTGATAATAGCACCTGACTGGAGTTCTTGTCCGTGAAGTGCGATCGCCTGCAAGCAAACTTCTGCTTGCTGTCTCGCCGCTAGATTAACTAAACGGATAATCCCGCAGTGAGGTACGCCTCGGACTATTGCAAGTTCGCCAAAATCTTTGTCTAAGGTTACTAGAATACGACCATCCATCATTATATGCACGAGAAAGAATCTCTTCGTCGCCCGGATCTTCGGGTCAATCTCCCGTCCATATTGCATCATGTCCCGCGATTTCGAGTTGTTGGCGGGAGCCGACCCAAACACAAATATCCAAAAGAATGTTCATTGGCCAACTGCGGCCAAGAGAGGTTCGATACGCTCGTGACTAACCAGTCGGTGAGCATAAACTAGACAAGCCTGAATATCTTCTCTTTCTAGCCAGAGATAGCCTTCTAGAATCGTTTCAGGAGTGTCGCCTGCCGCTAACATTCCTAAAATATGCTCAACTGCAAGACGGCGACCCCGAATAATGGGTTTTCCGTTAAATATTTTGGGATTTACTGTGATTCATTCTAAGAGTTTTTGAGCATCCATAATTTGAGGCATAATTAGATAATCATTATTTTATCATATTGGATGATTTCCGAACCCCTTACCCTCTCAACCAGCAATCCGGTTTTAGCAGCCCAAGGATTAACTCGTCGTTTTGGTGGTTTAATTGCTGTAAACAACGTATCTTTTACAGTTGAAAAACACGAAATTTTTGGATTAATCGGCCCTAACGGCGCGGGCAAGACAACTCTATTTAATCTAATGACTGGACTGATACCTGCTTCTAGCGGCAACCTGATTTATCAAAATGAAAATATTTCCCAATTGAAGCCTTATCAAATTGCTAATAAAGGTATTGCCAGAACTTTTCAAAATATCCGTTTATTTGGGGAACTTTCTGCTGTGGAAAATGTGGCGATCGCGCGACACATCCACAGTCGATCGGGAAATCCAGTTTTATCGGTGCTGGCGGGGATTTTAGGCTTGCCAGCATCTAACGCAATGGAACGCAAAACCCACCGAAAAGCTTTAGAATTGTTGGATTTAGTCGGATTGGGCGGTCGCGCGGGCGAACAAGCCAAAAACTTGGCCTACGGCGACCAGAGGCGCTTAGAAATTGCCCGCGCTTTAGCCTTAGAACCGCAAATACTCTTGTTAGATGAACCGGCAGCAGGGATGAATCCCAGTGAAAAGCACAAATTAAGCGAATTTATCCGAGAAGTACGCCAACAATTCAATTTAACTGTAATATTGATCGAGCATCATGTACCGCTAGTTATGGGGTTGTGCGATCGAATTGCCGTCTTGCATTTCGGTCAGCTTATTGCTTTGGGGGAACCTGCTGTTGTCAGGAATGACCCGGCGGTAATTGAGGCTTATTTGGGAGATGAAACGTAGAAATTGTAAATGTTTCCCCGGCTCTGGCGGGGAACGAGTAAAATTAATAGTTAGCCTTAAATGAATCTTCCAGCCCTCTTAAGAGGAATTCAGCTAGGAGCCAGGTTGCAACCCCTGGAGGAATGGAAAAGAGACAGTTTGGTCATCAAAAATCAAGTCACCAAAAATGCAACATAGCCCACCCAAAACAACCCAAAACATCCTCTTAGAACTCAAAAATGTTTCTGTAAGTTATGGGGGAATTCAAGCCATACAAAATATTAATCTCACGATTAATGCAGGCGAGGTTGTCAGTCTCATCGGTGCTAACGGTGCGGGCAAAAGTACCACCCTGAGAGCGATTTCTAAAATAGTTAATTTGCGGCAAGGACAAATTCTTTATAGCGGGCGCGATATTAGCCGCCGCCAAGCTCACGAAGTTGTGAAGTTGGGAATCGCCCACAGTCCAGAAGGGCGGCGGGTTTTGGCGCAGCAAACGGTGTTGACTAACTTGGAATTGGGGGCCTATATTCGATCGGACTCGGCAGCAGTAAAAGCCGATTTAGAGCGCCAATTTGAGATATTTCCGCGCCTAGCAGAAAGGCGCCGCCAACTAGCAGGAACCCTCAGCGGCGGGGAACAGCAAATGTTGGCGATCGCTCGCGCTCTGATGAGTCGCCCGAAGCTGCTATTATTAGACGAGCCTAGTTTAGGGTTAGCACCTGCGATCGTCAAAGAAATTTTTGCCATTATTCAAAACCTCCGCTCCACAGGCGTTACAATCCTCTTAGTCGAACAAAACGCCAGTTTAGCACTGCAAATTGCCGATCGGGGTTACGTACTAGAAGCTGGTAATATTACCCTCACAGGTATTGGAGCGGATTTGCTAAACGACGAGCGAGTCAGGAGCGCATATTTAGGTTGACTTGGTTAATTTTTGGAATCTTGACCGCTTTCTTTGAAGCCGTCAAAGACGTTTTTGGCAAACAAAACCTCAAAAAAAGTGACGAATATGTCGTCGCTTGGTCTCTCTCATTTTTTTCAGTCATCTGTTTGCTTCCCTGGGTATTATATACAGGAATTCCGCCATTAAACTCTCAATTTTGGCTCGCCCTATTAATCGGAGGTAGCATCAACGCTGTCACAGCCCTCCTCTACATCAAAGCCATCAAAGTATCTGATTTATCCCTGACACTACCGCTGCTAGCTTTGACACCATTATTCATGTTGGTAACTTCACCGTTAATTGTCGGTGAATATCCCACACTTTTTGATTATATTGGCATTTTACTAATCGTAGCAGGCTCTTATTTATTAAATATCAAAGAGAAATCTAAAGGATATTTAGCTCCATTCAAAGCACTTCTGCATGAACCAGGGCCAAAATTGATGTTAATCGTCGCATTTCTATGGAGTATTGCCGCAAATTTTGACAAAATAGGAGTTACAAATTCCTACCCTATTTTTTGGGTATTCTCTTTGTTTAGTACAATGAGTGTCTTGCTACTACCAGTTTTATTGCACAAAACCCCAAATCCAGGGCGACAAATTCTCAAACAATTACCAATGCTAGCTGCTATGGGGTTTATCAATGCTACTGGAATAATTTTTCAAATGCAAGCTTTGACATTAACTTTCGTAGTGCGAGTGATCGCGATTAAGCGTACTAGCCTGTTAATGGGTGTATTGTTCGGTCATTTCATTTTTAAGGAAAAAGATATTCAAGAAAGATTATTAGGGGCGGGAATAATGATTTTGGGAGTTTTATTTGTCAGTTTATAGGTTGAGATTTCCGGGACTCAGACGCTCATTCTCCCCCTGAATCTAGGGGCGGTGCCCCCGTGCCCGCCCTCTCTCGGTTGGGGGGAATGTCCGGGTTGGGAAACACGTCCTCGCTTCTATTGATGTATAAGTCATGTTATACTCAAGGCGATCGCACTTTCTCTCACTATTTATTAACATAAAAAAAATTAATGCACAAAATAGCAGCCACACCCGGAGGTTGGAACCCTCAAGCAGAAGGAGTAATTTTTATTCAGCAAACCCCAGCACCAGTAGTATTTATTAGTGCTGCTGACACGGACATTCAAACTCTCGCAGCGGCGGCATCCAAAATGCCCGCAGCATTCCCCAAAGTGCGCGCAGTCAACCTGCTTCAATTGCAGCAACAACTAACAATTGATACTTATGCCGAGGAAGTTTTAGAACGCGCCGAGGTCATAATCTTAAGACTGTTAGGAGGGCGTTCTTATTGGTCTTACGGGTTAGAAATTCTGCGAGAAACTGTGGACAAAACTAACGCAGCACTGATTGTAATGCCGGGAGAAGACAGTCCAGATCCAGATTTAATCAGCCATTCAAATGTATCGCTATCAGCAGTCAATCAACTTTGGCGCTATTTCACAGAAGGCGGAGTTCAAAACTTTGTTAACGCACTCAAGTTTGCCGCCGATACTTGCCTGAAAACTGCTTATAATCCGCCCCTACCTCAAACAGTTTCCCGCGTCGGAATTTATGATTGGAAAAAGCCAATTGACTCGTCCCCAACTTGCGGACACGGGGACATTAATTCTAAACCTAAAGTAGGAATTTTATTTTATCGTGCTCATTATTTATCAGGAAACTTAGCACCAATTGATGCACTTTGTCAAGCTCTATCAGAGCGAAACTTACTACCAGTTCCCGTCTTTGTGTCTTCTCTGCGGGAACCGGATTTGCAAATAGAATTGCTGGAATATTTCCAGCCAAAAAAATCAGAACCCATTCAATTATTGCTCAACTCCACAAGTTTTGCAGTGTCAGGTTTTAGCAGTCAAAAACCGGAACAAAATAGTTTAAAATCCTTAGACGTTCCAGTATTGCAAGCAATCTTCAGCGGTGGCGGTTTGGAACAGTGGGAAACAGAACTTCAGGGACTTTCGCCCCGCGATGTGGCGATGAATGTAGCATTGCCGGAAGTAGACGGAAAAATCATTACTAGGGCTGTTTCTTTTAAAGCGGTACAGACTTGGAACAGCGAATTAGAAACAGATGTAGTAGGCTATGTAGCAGCGGGCGATCGCATTTCATTTGTAGCAGATTTAACCGCGAATTGGGTGAAAATGAAACAAACCCCAGCCGCTAACAGGCGCATCGCCATAATTCTAGCAAATTACCCCACTCGCAACGCCCGCTTAGCCAACGGCGTCGGCTTAGATACGCCCGCTAGCTGTGTCGAAATCCTCAAAGCTATGCAGCAAGCTGGCTATCAAATTGAAAACATCCCCGCTAGCGGCAACGAGTTAATTGAACTCCTGACTTCCGGCGTGACAAATGACCCGGAAGGACGCGAATTGCGGCCTGTTCATCAATCTTTAGATTTGGCAGAATATGAAGAATATTTTGCTAGTTTGCCGCAGCAAGTGCAAGATGGGATTTGTAAAAGATGGGGGCGTCCGGGAAGCTATGCACAAGATTTTATAAGTAACAATACGTCTTTTCCGATTCCGGGGATTCAGTTCGGTAATGTATTTGTAGGCATTCAACCATCGCGGGGATACGAACTTGACCCTAGTTTAAATTATCACGCCCCCGACTTAGAACCAACTCACAATTATCTAGCTTACTATTATTGGCTACGAGAAAAATTGGGAATTGACGCTATAATTCATGCGGGAAAACACGGCAATTTAGAATGGCTGCCCGGTAAAAGTATAGCATTGTCTAACAAATGTTATCCAGAAGTAGCATTAGGCGCGATGCCGAACTTTTATCCCTTCATTGTCAACGATCCCGGGGAAGGTTCCCAAGCAAAAAGACGATCGCAAGCCGTGATTATCGACCACCTGACACCGCCGATGACTCGCGCCGAACTCTACGGGCCTTTGCAGCAGTTAGAAACCTTAATCGACGAATATTGCGAAGCCCAAAGTTTAGATCCGTCCAGATTGCCCATGATTCGCGATCGCATTCTCGCCCTCACAAACAAAGAAAACTTGGATCGAGAGTTAGGAATACAACTAAATAAATCTGAATTTACAGAATTCATCACCCGCACAGACGGCTATCTTTGCGAACTCAAGGAATCCCAAATTCGCGACGGATTGCACATTTTCGGGCAGTGTCCCGAAGGTAGACAGTTGAGAGATTTGATAATTGCGATCGCCCGCCATCCCACCAACGGGCGATCGGGCTTAACCCGCGCCCTAGCAGAAGATTCAGGCTACGATTTCGACCCCTTAACCTGCGATCCAACGTCGATAATTCAGCACCGCACAGCAGGCGATTTAACAGCAGAACTCGAAGAAAAAGCCGCTGGATTAGTAGATAATTTAATCGAAAACATCCGCGTTAATCCGCGTTTATCTGCGGTTACAAATCCCCAAACAGGAGAAGCAACCCAACTAGAATTAGACTGGATAAATAACTATCTTTTACCTTCCCTTCTCCAAACAGACCAAGAAATTACCAACCTTTTGCGCGGACTAGATGGGCGGCACATACCAAGCGGTGCATCCGGCGCACCCACTCGTGGCAGACCCGATGTATTGCCCACAGGTCGCAATTTTTACTCAGTAGATATCCGCGCCATTCCCACAGAAACCGCCTGGAGAGTTGGCAGAGTTGCTGCTGAAACTTTAATCGAAAGATACACCCAAGAAAACGGGGAATATCCGAAAACTTTGGGTTTGTCAGTGTGGGGAACATCCACCATGCGGACGGGGGGAGACGACATCGCCGAAGCCTTGGCGCTGATAGGAGTTCAACCAGTTTGGGATGGCCCTTCGCGCCGGGTGGTAGATTTTGAAATCTTGCCAGTTTCTGTTTTGGGGCGGCCGCGCGTTGATGTTACTTTGCGAATTTCTGGCTTTTTCCGCGATGCTTTTTTTAATTTAATTGATTTGTTTGACAGTGCGGTAAAAGCTGTGGCAGATTTAGACGAATCTGCAGAAAATAATCCTTTAGCAGCACAAGTTCAAGCAGAGATTCAGTATTGGGAATCTACAGGTTTGAGTCAGGAAGAGGCGCAAGGGCGATCGCAATTTCGAGTGTTTGGCTCAAAACCGGGTGCTTACGGCGCAGGACTTCAAGGCATAATTGAAGCTCAAAACTGGACAGACGACAGCGATTTAGCAAAAGCTTACATTAATTGGAGCAGTTACGCCTATACCTCCTCTAGTTCCTCAAATTTGCCGGGAGATGTAGCAGGAGTTAAACAGAGTGAATGGGGGTGTTCTGCACCCGAAGCATTTGAAAAACGCCTCGGCCAAATGCAAATAGTTCTGCAAAACCAAGACAACCGCGAACACGACATCCTCGACTCCGACGATTATTATCAATTTCAAGGCGGAATGACGGCCGCAATCCGCAATTTGCAAGGCAAAAATCCTGCAACCTATTTCGGAGACAACTCGATTCCTGAGAATCCGAAAGTGCGGCAACTGCGGGAAGAAATTGCGCGGGTTTATCGCAGTAGGGCTGTGAATCCCAAATGGATAGAAGGTGCGATGCGACACGGTTACAAAGGTGCTTTTGAAATTGCAGCAACTGTTGATTTTTTGTTTGCTTACGATGCTACGGCAAATTGTGTAGAGGATTTTATGTATGAAGGAATCGCAGAGGCTTACATTTTTGATGAGAAAGTGCAGGCATTTATTCAAGAAAACAATCCTTGGGCACTGCGAGATATGGCGGAAAGATTGCTAGAAGCCCGCCAGCGGGGGTTGTGGCAGAGTGCGAAGCAGGATACATTGGATAAATTGAGGTCGATCGCCCTGCAAGTCGAAGCAGTCATCGAATCCCATACTGGTTTTTAGTGTGAACGGAGAAATGATAGAATATAGTTAATATGAGAGGAATCCATGTTGCGCGATCTCACCATCCAAAATTATCGCTGTTTTAGAGATTTTCATATCGACGATCTAGCTAGGGTTAATCTGATAGTCGGTCAGAATAATAGTGGTAAAACTACTTTTTTGGAAGCCATTTATTTATTAGTCCAACAACAGAGTATTCAAGCTTTGTTTGATGTACTAAATGGTCGTGGCGAAATGAGTAACATAAAAACTCAACTTGCATCGGGTCAAGCAGTAAACCGCAGCAAGTATCAATTTGAACATATTTTTTACGGACATCAACTAACCCCAGATCGAAGTATTTACATTCAATCCCAGAAAGAAGAACAACTCTCACTCAAAATCCAAGCAAACCCTACAAACCAACAAGAGGTAATTCCGGTAGCTGAAGAACTAGAAACAAGATTTTTAGCATGGGAATTAATTGCTTACTACAATCAAAATTCCCGAGTCAAAATTTCAGTGCTGCGCGATGCGACTATTGCTAATATTAGTAGTTTACTTTCGGTTCAATCAACAGAGATACATGATAACTCTTTGTCGCTGGTTGGAGCCAGCAAAGATAATTATAATTTAATCAAAACTACGGCAATAACTTTTAACAAAATGGCTGGGCTTTGGGATGCTATTACACTGACACCAAAAGAAGAAAGCGTAGTAGCAGCAATGCAAATCTTAGAACCAGATGTAGAACGTATTAGTTTTACCAGTAATCCCACTAATAACAGTGGTATTTTGATTAAAATGAGAGGACAGAATCACCCAATTCCTCTAGGCAGTATGGGAGATGGTATGCAACGAATTCTTAGTATAGCAATGGTAGCAGTCTCATCAGAAAATGGGTTTTTGTTGGTTGATGAAATTGATACAGGTCTTTACTATCAAACCCAAACTGATATGTGGCGATTGATATTTGAAACAGCACAGCGATTGAACCTTCAAGTCTTTGCAACTACCCACAGTTGGGATTGTATAGCCGCATTTCAAGAAGCCTTAGAACAGTCAGAAGATAGTTCTGTTGGGAAATTATTTCGCTTGAGCCGGCGCGGCGAGGATATTCGTGCAGTTGAATACACTCCCGATGAATTGTCCGTTGCAGTGCGCCAAAGTATCGAGGTGCGCTGATGCCAACAGCACGAAAACCTCCTCAACCAAAACCTCAACAGTTATTGGTAGAAGGTAAGAATGATCGGCACGTAATCTGGGCTTTGTGCCAGCAATATCAACTGCCACAAACATTTTCCGTCGAAGTACCGCAAGAAGACGGTACAGAAGGAATTGAAGCGCTGCTAAATGGCTTGCCAGAAAGATTGAAAGCAGAGAATTTACGCACGTTGGGAATTGTGGTTGATGCCGATCGCAATTTAAGTGCGCGGTGGCAATCTCTTAAAGATAAACTGAGTTCGAGCGGCTATCGAGATATCCCCCAATCTCCCCCTCCCGAAGGCTGGGTTTGCACACCTTCAGATCCATACTTGCCTCGCGTCGGAGTTTGGTTGATGCCAGACAATCAACTTCCTGGAATGTTAGAAGATTTTGTCGCCTATCTCATCCCCCCTGGCGACACGCTGCGTCCGAAAGCCGAAGCAATTTTACAAGAGCTCGAACAAGCCCGACTTAACCGCTACACTTTAATTCATCATCCCAAAGCGCTAATCCACACTTGGCTGGCATGGCAAAAAACGCCTGCAATGCCGATGGGACAAGCAATAACAGCGCAGGTGCTTAGCTGCGATTGCCCCATCGCCTTAATTTTTATTGAATGGTTAAAACATCTGTTTGAGCTAATTGCTCCATCCCCCGGATAATTAGTAATATCTAGTAATATTTCGCGATCGCTGAAAGCTTTATGATTCGCCGCTACATTGCTAGCATCAGCACCAGCATCTTAAAACGTACCTGCGCCGCAACTGCCTTGCTAGCCTTTACTTTGGGATGTTCGTCTACCAAGCCGCCCAACACCGCAGCGCCATCGAGTTCGATCGAATCGGCAGTCCTAGCCCAGTCCCCAACGTCTCTGTTAGCCCGAAACCCCAACAAATCCAAAAAATCCGTCAGCGCTGCTTCATGCCCCCAAAACGATGGCTTCACGGAGGCAGTTAACTTTGCCACCCAAGCTTCTAATTTGGCTCAATCAGCCAATTCAAAACAAGACTGGGACGAAGTAGCCGCCCTGTGGGTGCAGGCCGTCGCTTGGATGCAAGCGGTTCCCCCAGGCAGTCCCAGACGGGCGTTTGCGGAGAAAAAAGTAATCGAGTACATGAGAAATCTGGTGTATTCCCAGCAGCAAGCGGGCACAACCAGATCCCAAGCCAGTACAGTCAGCTTCAGCAGCGATTTGCTAAACGAACAACTAGAACTTTACCTCTCCTACGTTGCTGCGGTCGGCCCGCCAGATGTTTTGATTGTCGGCAGTTCCCGGGCATTGCAGGGCGTCGATCCCAAACAGCTAAAACAATCTTTGGCCCAAAGGGGCCGTCCGGGCTTAAAAGTATTTAACTTTTCAGTCAACGGCGCAACTGCACAAGTAGTTGACTTTCAACTGCGGCGACTTTTGAAGCCGGGTCATTTGCCTCAAATGATTGTCTGGGCGGATGGTGTGCGCGGATTTAACAGCGGCCGGGACGATCGCACTTTTAATTCGATCGTCGATTCTGAAGGCAGCCAACTTTTAGCAGCAGGCATTCGCCCCGAACTGCCGTCGGATGAACCCAACGAGATTCCGCTGTGTTATAGATTCCCGCAGCCCTGCGCTAACAACACTTTCCGCAAAGCATTGGCATCTGTCGATCGACCTTTCAGGGGCGGGCAAGATGCCCACCCCACACTCAAATTCCTGTCCAGTGGAACGGGCATCTTGCCCGTTGCTGACACCCACCCCACAATCAAATTCCTGTCTAGTGGAACCGGCATCTTGCCCGTTGCTGAGAATGCTGCAAAATATGAGTTAAAACCGATCGCAGCGAATGCAGCAACTCAAAAAGCACAATTGATTCCAGTCTCGCGACGCACAACAGTAGCCATCAGACAACTCAACCAATTGGCAGATTCGATCGACTCTAACGGATTTATGGCTATATCGGGCACTTACAACCCCAACACTTATTATCGAGAACGCGCTTACGTTTCAGGCCAGTACGATCGCGACTACGAAAACTTCAACCTCGGAGGCAAACAAGCAACAGCCTTTAATTCAGTTGTAGCATTTACCAAAGCTCGCAAAATTCCCCTAATTTTCGTTAATTTACCCCTCACCAACGACTACTTAGACGGAACTCGCCTGTGGGCAGAACAGCAGTTCCGGCAGCGAATGCAGCAACTCTCGCGGCAAAAAGGCTTCGCTTTCCGCGACTTGTCGCAGCGCTGGCCGGGCCGTAACGACTATTTTTTTGACCCCAGCCACCTCAACCGCTTTGGGGCGATCGCAGTTTCTCGCCTACTCGCGGCCGATTCCAGCATTATCTGGCCGCGGCCCAAATCCAGCCGCAGTGACGGGTGAAGGAAGTTCGGCAACGAGCACTGTACAAGATGTAACGGATGTAACGGATGGCAGGAAGAAGGAAGATGTGGAAATGCAGTCATAATAATATTTCTTATTCCCGGCTTTCTTTTTACCAGGCCAATCTTGGTAACGCATATCCACATGCTCTGCCTCGCAATGCTCAAAAATAGTTTAAAATCTAACCTGATGTCCAAAACCAATTTGTGCGATCGAACATTTTAAGATATTTCACTCAGCTTAAAATCTAACAATCAAAAATCCAAAATCGATAGATTGTGAGGTCACTCTAAAATCTAACAATCGAAAATCCAAAATCTAAAATCTAAAATCGATAGGTTGTGCAACTAAAACAAGTAATTATCGCCCACAAAGCCAGAGATACCCTCAGCCAGCGGTGGGCAGAACAGTGTGCCCGCCAATTAGAAAGTCGCGGGTGTCAGGTTTTAATGGGGCCCAGCGGCCCGAAAGATAACCCGTATCCGGTTTTTTTAGCTTCTAGTAACAGCCCAATTGATTTAGCGGTAGTGCTGGGGGGCGATGGTACGGCCCTAGCTGCCGCGCGGAATTTGGCGGCTGACGGCATCCCGATTTTGGCAGCGAATGTGGGGGGACATCTGGGCTTTTTAACCGAGTCTTTTGAGGATTTCCAAAATACTGAGGAGATTTGGGACAGACTTTCGGAAGATAGGTATGCTGTGCAAAAGCGGATGATGTTGCAGGCAACAGTTTTTGAGGGAAACAGAAGCAATCTCGAACCCCAAAGCGATCGATTTTTGGCACTAAATGAAATGTGTGTCAAACCTGCTTCAGCCGATCGAATGCCGAGCTGTATTCTAGAAATGGAAGTTGACGGCGAAGTAGTCGATCAGTATCAAGGCGACGGTTTAATTGTGGCAACTCCCACCGGTTCGACTTGCTACACCGCATCTGCCAACGGGCCGATTATGCACTCGGGAATGGAGGCGATCGCCGTTACTCCGATTTGCCCTTTGAGTTTATCCAGCCGGGCGATCGTACTCCCGCCCGGTTCAGTCGTCAGCATTTGGCCTTTAGCAGATTACGAACTCAGTACCAAACTCTGGACAGACGGCATTTTAGGTACTGCAATTTGGCCAGGACAGCGCGTAGACGTGCGGAGGGCAGACTGCGAAGCCCAGTTTATTATTTTGCGGGAAAACTATTCTTATTTCAACACTTTGAGGGAAAAACTTCACTGGGCAGGAGCCAGAATTCGGTACAGCAACAATCACCGCAATTAATCCGAATCATCCACCAGGAAACTGCATTAACCCCTGGGACACGTAAGGGTGAAAAAACCTGTTATATCAAATCCGTTAGCATCGGAATAGTAAATTCGAGTTCACTGTTCACTGTCAACCGTCAACCGTCAACCGTCAACCCATAATCTCTGTACTTTGTTAAGATCGCTCAATATCTTGACAAACAGCCTGATCTATGCAGATTTTCAAAAAATCAACCCGACCTTTCAACCCTCAAGATACATATCCCTGTCCCGTGTGCCGCACCGGTCAAATTTCCACTCTAGCGCTGATGGACGCCCTAGCTTGCAACTTCTGCCAGCACATTTATACCGCAAGCGTTGAAAGACAATCGCTCCAAATGGCCGATCGCCAACCGCCCGTAACTTGGCACTGGAACGGCAAACAGTGGATAGGAGCACACCTCGAAGGCGTAGAATTCGGATGGCCCTACTTTGCAGCGGCTTTTGGTCTAATTTTCCTTCCCACTACCTTGCTGGGACTTTCAGCTTACTATTTTCCCCCGGTTCCCGGCAGCCGGTTGTCCTGGCTGCCTGTAGCTTGGACAGGCTTAGCTTTTTTGTCGCATTTAGGCATTGTGCTGTGGTTGGTAGGTGAATTTTATCAATTCCCGGTGGTCACTTACTTCAGAGCTTGGGGGCGCAGGATAAGCCGGCGCTAGCTTAAATGCTCTCAAAAACCCGATTGCTCCAGGACGTTGCACCGACATCGATTCAGGTAAAATTAGAGGCGATCGCAAAATTCAATTCCCAATCAGCACTTAAGCAGCTATAATCGTTAGCTATTCTAAATAGTCAGATACAAACGCATTGCGATTTGTGAGGAGACGAATGAACATACTTGGAATCTCGGCGTATTACCACGACAGCGCCGCAGCCTTAATTCGCGACGGAGAAATTATCGCCGCAGCGCAGGAAGAAAGATTTTCCCGCAAAAAACACGACGCCAGATTTCCCAAGAATGCGATCGCTTATTGCTTGAAAGAAGCGAAAATAGATTTGCGGGAACTCGATCACATAGTCTTTTACGACAAACCTTTAGTCAAATTCGAGCGCCTTCTTGAAACCTATTTAGCCTACGCGCCCCAAGGTTTTAGCTCTTTCCTAAAAGCCATGCCGATATGGCTCAAAGAAAAGCTTTACCTCAAAACCATGCTCAAAAAAGATCTGGCAGCAATAGCAAACTGCAAAACGAATAAACTGCCATCTCTGCTATTTACCGAACACCACCAATCGCACGCAGCATCGGCATTTTTTCCCAGCCCCTTTGAAAAAGCAGCCGTTTTGTGCATCGACGGCGTGGGCGAGTGGGCCACAACCTCGGTTTGGTTGGGAGACGGGAACCAACTGACACCTCAGTGGGAAATAGATTTTCCCCACTCCTTGGGTTTGCTTTATTCAGCTTTCACCTATTACACCGGCTTCAAAGTCAACTCTGGTGAATACAAACTCATGGGTTTAGCTCCTTATGGCGAACCCAAGTATGTAGACAAAATTCTCAACTATTTAATCGACCTCAAAGATGACGGAACTTTCCGTTTGAACATGGATTATTTCAACTATGCAGTTGGCTTAACCATGACCAACAAGAAGTTTGACGAACTGTTTGAAGGGCCGCCGCGTCAAGCTGAAGGAAAATTGACTCAGCGAGAAATGGACATTGCAGCTTCCATTCAAGTTGTTACCGAAGAAGTTGTTTTGCGGCTTTGCAGAACAGTTAAAAAAGAATTGAATGTCGATTATCTTTGTCTTGCCGGCGGCGTTGCTCTCAACTGTGTTGCTAACGGCAGACTCTTGCGGGAAGGTATTTTCAAAGATATTTGGATTCAGCCGGCGGCGGGAGATGCTGGCGGTGCATTGGGTGCGGCTTTGGCGATTTGGTACCAATATTGCGAACAAACTCGCACTGTGAGCGCGAATTCGACAGCAAATAGTATAGAATCCCTCAAAACTGAACTGGTCACTACAAACGCAGCGGTTGATGAGAGGACTGAAGTTCTCACTGCAAACCAAGCGGTGGCAACTGTGGCTAAGTCTGTTGCTCATTTAACTTGTCACGATCAAATGCGTGGCTCATATTTGGGGCCGAGATTTACTGACGCAGAAATTCTCGAATATTTGGATGCTGTCAAAGCCAGCTATCACCGATTGGACGATGCCGAATTAATGCCGCAGTTGGCGGAAATTTTGGAACAGGGAAATGTGGTGGGATGGTTCCAGGGGCGGATGGAATTTGGGCCGCGAGCTCTGGGCGGTCGATCGATCATTGGGGATCCCCGCAGTGCTAAAATGCAGTCCGTGATGAACCTGAAAATTAAATATCGGGAATCATTTCGACCTTTTGCGCCGTCAATTTTAGCCGAACGAGTTGCCGATTATTTCGAGATTGACCATTCTAGCCCTTATATGCTATTGGTAGCACCTGTCAAGTCCAGTCTCCGCATTCCGATGACTGCAGAACAAGAGCAGTTGTTTGGCATTGAAAAGCTCAACATTCCGCGATCGGAGATTCCGGCTGTCACCCACGTCGATTACTCGGCTCGCATCCAAACTGTTCACAAAGAAACCAATCCTCGCTACTATGACTTAATCAGCCATTTTGAAGAGCGATCGGGCTGTTCTATTGTGGTAAATACTTCTTTCAACGTCCGAGGCGAACCGATTGTTTGCACTCCAGAAGATGCTTACCGCTGTTTCATGCGAACCGAAATGGACTATCTGGTTTTGGAAAATTACTTGCTTCCCAAGTCCGAACAAATTCCTTGGAAACAAGATGATGCTTGGAAAAATGAATTTGAACTAGATTAGTCATTAGTTATTAGTTATTAGTTATTAGTTGGTACGAATAACTAATAACTAATAACTAATTCCCAATTCCCAACTCCCCATTTCTAATGAGCGACGAAATTAAAAAACTCGACAAAAAAGGCTTGCGCGATTTCGGGCTGCTAATTGGTGGCTTGATTGCAGTGCTGTTCGGTTTAGCAGTACCTTTACTGAGGCGACATTCTCTACCTTGGTGGCCCTGGGCGATCGGCGCAGTCCTAATCGTGCTAGCATTGGTGGCGCCGAAATCGCTGAATCCCGTTTATCACGCGTGGATGCGCTTTGGACTTATTCTTAACAAAATCGAAACGCCGATCGTCCTAGGGATAGTTTTTTACCTGATAATTTGGCCGATGGGAGTTATTAAAAGCCTGTTGGGCGAAGATGCCATGCGGCGAAAACTCAATCCGAAAATGGATACTTACCGCGTCCCAAGTAAAGCAAGAACAAAAGTTAGTATGGAGCGTCCTTTCTAAGTGTTTGAATCAACATTAGACTTTCTCAAAGATTTGTGGGCGTTTATGAGAGAACGCCAAAAGTATTGGCTGTTGCCGTTAATTGTGACTTTAGTCTTTTTGGGAGCTTTGATTGTATTGAGTCACGGTTCTGTGATTGCTCCGTTTATTTACACCCTGTTTTGAAAGAATGAGCAAGTTGAAAAATTTGGGTGTCAATTTAGGTTTGACACTCGGCGGTTTATTTATGGGGGTGGTAATTGGTGAAGTTGGGTTGCGAGTTGCTAGAGTTGAGGGATATCCAAAAATAGGAGATTTCGTAGAGTCGGCGCCAACTCGTTTCCACACTTCCGATCCAAATTTGGGCTGGAAGCTGAAACCGGGTGCGTCGGGGGAGTGGAATGGGGAAGGTGCGAGTTTTGTGCAGGTGAATAGCGAGGGTTTGCGCGATCGCGAACATACAAAAGCAAAACCTCCAAATACTTTGCGGGTGGCGGTTTTGGGCGATTCTTTCACCGAAGCAATTCACGTACCTGTCGAACAAACATTCTGGTCGAAATTGGAACGAAAGTTAGGCAACTGCGAGGCCGTTAAGGGACGCAAAAAAGTTGAGGTCATCAATTTCGGCGTGCAGGGTTACGGTACTGCTCAAGAATTAATTATGCTGCGAAAAAAAGTGTGGGATTACAGTCCTGATATTGTAATTCTTGCTTTTTTTATTGGCAATGATGTGATAAATAATTCTCCGAAACTGGAATACGATCGCTACCGACCATTTTTTGCTTATGATGCTAGCGGCAAGTTAGTACCGGATATGTCTTTTCGCAACCTGGCGCCGATCGATCGCAACGAAAGAGCAGTTTCCTTCGTAGATCGAATGCCCAGTTTGATCGTCAACAATTCGCGAATTTTGCAGGTCATAAAAAAAGTAGACTTAGATCGGAAAAAGCGGGAGTTATCGGGGGACTTTACCACTTTAAGTACCCTGAACCTCAAGGAACCTCAAGATGCAGTTTGGCAAGAGGCTTGGAAGGTGACAGAGGGTTTGATTGTGACGATGCGGAATGAAGTCGTGCAGAAAAATGCTGATTTCTTAGTTGTGACAATCGGCGATCCGATGCAAGTTCGACCGGAGGCCGAGAGGCGAAAAAATTTTATGGAAAAGAACAACATTCAGGATTTGTTTTATCCCGATAAGCGGCTGGAAAAATTGGGCGCACGCGAGGGTTTTCGGGTACTAAATTTATCCGAACAGATCCAAGGTTACACTGAAAAATATCAAGTTTGCGCCCACGGTTTTGAGAATTCTGTACCCTGTGGGGGTCACTGGAATGAACTCGGACACCGACTGGCTAGTATCCTGATCAACCGAAATTTGTGCCAAAATTTGAAGCAGTCTCAACTCCCCAAAAAACAACCGTAAGCCGTCAAATTCAAATTTCATGAAAGATTCAACGATATTCAAAAAAAGCAAAAATATCTTCATTATAATCGCGGTTAATTTGGCGATCGCCTTTATTTGTCTGGAAGCTTTGTCGCTAGCTTTTTATTTTATCAACCAAAAGCAGTTTTTTTATACCAGAACTAAAGCCAAAGAAAAAGTAGTAGAAGATATTGAAAGGATCGGCATTAGACTGGATGAATCTATCGTAGAAAGACTGCACCCACTTTTTGGCTATGTACTCAAACAAGGTGCTTTCACTAATGAAAAATTAAAGTTAAAAGTCAACAAACACGGCTTTTTTTCCCTCTACGAATATCCCTTTGTTAAAAGCAATAAAAATCAAGTTATTATCGGAGTATTTGGCGGTTCAGTTGCGAATAACTTTGCAGTAGATGAATACGTAACTCGTAGATTGTCTAACAAATTGAAAACTTATCCAGAATTTGCGAACAAGGAAATTATTGTTTTAAATTTTGGCAACGGTGGCTACAAACAGCCCCAACAATTATTAATTTTAAATTACTTTCTGGCTTTGGGTCAAGAGTTAGATTTAGTCATCAATATTGACGGTTTTAACGAAGTAGCACTGTCAAATTTAAATAACAAAGCCCAAGTAGAAATAGGAATGCCAAGCGTTCAGCACATACAGCCTCTGACTGGTTTAGCCAACAACAACTTGTCACCGGAAGCTATGAGCTCTATCGTGCAAATTAACGAAAATAAAAAACAGTTGAAAGCAGGTATTGACAAATTGCAAACTTGTCAGCTTGCTTTGTGTCACGCTGTTACCTCGCTACAGGTGCAACAATTAGTCAACAATTACCAGCAAGCCGTTGTCAAGTACGATAGGCAAGTCAAAGAATCCAACCCAAACACGGCAAATAGCGGTATAGTATACATTCCCAAAGCAGACTTTGTTTTGCAGGATGTCGCTGCTTTTGACAAAATGGCATCAATATGGTACGAATCGTCGATCGGGATGAATCAAATTTTATCAAGTAGAAAGATTAAGTATTTTCACGTTATCCAGCCCAACCAGTATTATCCCACTAAGCGAGCGTTTACCGCCAAGGAAAACGAAATTGCGATCGACCAGAATAGCCCTTACATTGAAGGTGTGAAAAAAGGTTACCCGGTGATCTTGTCCAAAGTCGATGATTTGCAAAAAGCTGGGGTTAATGTTTTTAACGCAGTGAATATTTTAGATAATACAAAAGAGACGGTTTACAAAGATGCCTGCTGCCACTATAATTCCGTCGGAGACGAATTATTGGCAAACTATGTTTCTAGTTCCATTATTAAAGTAGTAAGAGAGTCGAAATAGAGGTTTATGAAAGATTTAAAATTACTCAAAAAAGGACAAGAATTTCTCAAGATAACTTTGATTAATTTATTGCTTTTACTGGTTTTCCTCGAGCTTGGCTCCTTGGGATGGTATTTTGTCAAGCACAAGCAATTTTTCTATACTAGAGAAAAGACGCAAGATAAATCTGCCTTGGGAATTAATTTAGAAGGAGTGCGACTCAATGAGTCTATAGTCGAAAGATTTCATCCTTTTTTTGGGTTTATTCAGAAACCAGGCCTTGACTTTCGCCCCGGCTTTAAAAATAACAACTATGGGTTTATCTCACCTTACGATTACCCTTTCAAAAAGACTAAACCCAATCAATTTATTATCGGAGTTTTTGGCGGTTCTGTGGCTTCTAATTATGGAATATTTGAAGTTCAAAATAAAATTTTACCTCAATACCTCAAGCAGCTTCCGGGTTTGAAAGATAAAGAATTTGTAATTTTGTCTTTTGCTACCGGCGGCTACAAACAACCCCAGCAATTATTGATTTTAAACTATTTTTTGGCTTTAGGGCAAGAATTGGATCTGGTCGTCAATATAGATGGTTTTAATGAAGTAGCACTTTCTAACTTAAACAATAAAAATCAAGTCGATTTGGCGATGCCAAGCATTCAGCATATTTTACCGCTGACTAGCTTGGCGAATAATAGCCTTTCTACCAAAGCTATGAAAGCAACTATCAGAATCCAAGAAAATAAAGCTAGGATTAATCAGGGTTTGGAACGTTTGCAAAACTGTTCTTTCGCTGCGTGCGATGCTTTGACTTCTGTTTACGTTCAAAATCTAGTTAATAACTATAAAACCGATGTTATTAAATTTGAAAAAGAACGGAATAAACAAAAAAAAGATGACAGCGGCAGCGTTATTTACATCAATACTAATAAATCGGTTTTACAGGATTCAGTAGCTTTTCAAGAAATGGCGTTAAATTGGGCAAAAAGTTCAATTTTTATGCACAAAGTTCTGTCTGCTAGTAATGTGCCTTATTTTCATGTTCTTCAGCCTAATCAATATTATCAGACGAAAAGAGTGTTTCCTGAAGCCGAAAAGCAGATTGCTTTTAACAAGGATACTCCTTATGCTAAAGCTGTGCAAATTGGATATCCGGCTCTTTTCAAAAAGTTTCCTAATTTGGAAAAAAATAATATTAATCTAGTGAATGCTGTCAATGTTTTTGACAAGACTAAAGAGGCTGTTTATGTAGATAGCTGCTGCCACTACAATCAAGCTGGAGAGGTAGTTTTTAGCAATTATGTGGGCCGTTCTATTCTGGAATCTTTGCGGAAAGATGCGGCTAGAAGCAAAAAGAAGTAGGTCGGAAATATTCGCGGAATGGTCAATGTAGGGTGCGCCTAGCGCACCTTACCGCTGAGTTTAAATTTTAGGTTGTTGGTTGGGTTCTAGATCGATCGCCCGCTGAGTCGATCGGCATTACCAAGATTTTATCAACTCGGTTCCCGTCCATATCGACTACTTCCACGCGCAAACCATTCCACTCAAAATGCTCGGCTGCTGTGGGAATTTTGCCCAAATTAGTAATCACAAAACCGCCCATTGTGTGGTAACTTCCTTTGTGTTCTGCTGACAATTCTTCAATTCCAAACAACTCAAAAAAATCTTCGACTGCTAGCATTCCGTCTAACAGCCAAGAACCGTCTTCGCGCTGCACGGCTTGAGGCTCGTCTGCATCTTCAATAGAGGGAAAGTCCCCCACCAATTCGACTAAAATGTCGTTGACTGTGACCAATCCTTGAATCACCCCGTATTCGTCTACTACCAAGGCAATTTGATTGCTAGATTGTTTGAACAGTTCTAATACTTTTAAACCCCGCGTGCTTTCCGGTACAAATAACGGTCGCCGTAAAGAAGCGCTTAAATCGAGGGGTTGACCAGTTAAAGTCCGCGACAGCATATCAGTAACGTGTACTAAACCGACAACGTTGTCGAGTCCTCCCTGACACACCGGAAACCGAGAATGACCGCTGCCGAGCATTTTTTGGCGATTTTCTTCTACTGAGTCGTCGAGGTCGAGCCAGGTAAGATCGGGACGCGGGGTCATTAAGGCGCTGACTCGCCGATCGCCCAAACGAAAGACTCTTTCCACCATATCTTGTTCGGCTTCTTCAAAGGTTCCGGCTTCGGTTCCTTGCTCGATTAAAACTTTAATTTCCTCTTCTGTAACTTGCGGTTCTGTCGAGGGCGATATCCTCAGCATTCGCATCACCAAGTCAGTGGAATGACTTAACAGATAAACCGCAGGAGCGCCAATTTTTGAGAGCATTCGCATGGGAATGGCGACGCTTGAAGCGATCGGCTCTGGGTTGTTGAGTGCCAGCCGCTTTGGCACCAGTTCGCCGATAATTAAGGTCAGATAAGTGATGGTTAAAACTGCTACTACTGACGCGATCGTCTGAGAGTAGGGCGCCAGGGCCGGAACCAGCCGCAACAAAGGCTCTACCCTTTTAGCAATTGTCGTTTCTCCGAAAGCGCCCGACAGAATGGCCAGCATCGTAATCCCGATTTGAACTGTCGGCAAGAACTGATTGGGGGCATTAGCCAGATCCAAGGCTATGCGGGCATTGGCTGAACCTTGGTTGGCCATCTGTTGCAGTCTCACCTTCCGTACAGAGATGATGGCCATCTCTGACATCACAAACAAGCCATTGAGGAAAATTAGCAAGAGAACAATCAGAATATCGGTACTTGGGGACATTTCTAAAATTTTCGGTAGTAACGGCGAAGCGCTCTGCCCGGTTAAAGGAGAAGCCTGCAAGCTGCGAATCTCGATGGCAAAATCGAAATTTTTTCTAAACCTGTCACTAGATTAACGGAACTGGCTCAATCGCGATCGCAGGATCGAGATATTAAAGCAGAAATCTATCGCCAGTTAAGTTCCCAGGCGTCAACCGCAGAGCGGTACAATCATGGATGTTTGTCGTACAATCTCCTTAACAGGCAAAGGGAAAGAGCCGGAGCCGATCGGGGATTAAAATTAAAAGCGCATGACTTTCTCTTCAATAATTCGTACCCTGGGGCGATCGCCCCTAGCCACAGAACTTCTCAACAAGCTCAAACGGCATCGCTGCTTGCAACTGTCCGGCATCGCCCGTTTGCCTAAAGGTTTAGTAGCTTCCGCCCTCGCACAGCAAGAGGGGCGAAACTTATTGGCAGTAACAGCTACTTTAGAAGAAGCCGGTCGCTGGGTGGCTTCTTTAGAGGCGATGGGCTGGCAAACCGTACATTTTTACCCGACTTCGGAGACCTCACCCTACGAGCTATCTTACTCCGACGAAAATGAAATGACGTGGGGGCAAATGCAGGTGCTGGCGGATTTGGTGGATAAGGAAGAAAAAACCGCCAATCAGTCGAAGCCGATCGCGATTGTAGCTACCGAAAGAGCTCTCCAGTCTCACTTGCCGCCGCCTGCTGCTTTTGAACCCTACTGTCTGACGCTAAAGCGAGGTGCGGTTCAAGACTCGAAGATTTTAGACCGCCAACTTGCTTCAATGGGCTACGATCGGGTGGCTCTGGTGGAAATGGAGGGTCAATGGAGCCGTCGGGGCGATATTGTCGATGTGTTTCCGGTGGCGGCTGAGTTGCCGGTGCGGCTGGAGTGGTTTGGGGATGATTTGGAACAAATTCGGGAGTTTGACCCGTCTTCGCAGCGATCGCTCGATAAGGTCGAGCGATTAGTTTTAACTCCTACTAATTTTAATACAATTATTAAAGCAGTTTTAGCTGAAAAAAATATTGACGAAATCAACCGCGTAGGCTCTATTGACACAGAAGAAAATGAAACCGAAAAATTTGTCCGCCGGCTGTTGGGTTTAGCGTTTGAAAAACCTGCATCTTTGTTGGATTATTTGCCCGAAAATACTTTAGTTGTTATTGACGAGCCGCAAGGGTGCGAAGCTCACAGCGACCGCTGGTTTGAGAATGCACAGGAACAGTGGAATAATTGCAATCGCGAATCGGAAGTTTCTGGTGCGGGAACAGACAACTTGCCAATTGCTAATTTGAAAGTTCCGAAAATTCACCGCACTTTTGCTGAATCTATGGTCGATGTCGCAGCTTTCGACAGGCTAGAACTTTCAGAATTGGCAGAAGATTCTACGGCTAAAAAATTTCAAAGCTCTGCGGAGGGCGACCAACTACCGTCTGCGATTAATTTGGCTTCTCGGCCTGTGCCGGTGATGCCTCACCAATTTGCTAAGCTGTCTCAAATGCTCAGGGAAGAGCGCGATCGGGGTTTTACCATTTTTCTGGTTTCTGCTCAACCGAGCCGATCGGTTTCTCTGCTGTCGGAACACGACTGTCCGGCTCAGTTTGTGGTAAATCCGCGCGATTATTTGGCGATCGATAAGTTGCAATTGCAGCACATTCCGGTTGCTTTGAAGTACAGCGGCTTAGCAGAATTAGAAGGGTTTATTCTGCCGACTTTTCGGATTGTTTTAATTACCGATCGGGAATTTTACGGTCAGCATTCTCTTGCTACTTTTAGCTACGTCCGCAAGCGCCGCCGCGCTGCTTCTAAGCAAGTAGACCCGAATAAATTAAGCCCTGGTGATTATGTGGTTCACCGCCAGCACGGAGTGGGAAAATTTATCAAGTTAGAACGTTTGACTATCGATCGGGAAACTCGCGAATATTTGCTGATACAATACGCTGACGGTACTCTGAGAGTGGCGGCAGATCAATTGGGCGCTTTGTCGAGGTTTCGGACGGTAGGCGATAAAGTACCGGATCTAAACAAGCTGACAGGTCAAACTTGGGAAAAAACTAAAACAAAGGTTCGCAAAGCTGTTAAAAAATTGGCAGTGGATTTGCTGAATCTTTATGCTAAAAGAGCTAAACAAACAGGTTACGCTTTTCCTCCTGATATGCCTTGGCAACAAGAATTAGAGGATTCTTTTCCTTACCAGCCAACGCCGGATCAGTTGAAGGCAACTCAGGATGTGAAACGCGACATGGAGGGCGATCGACCGATGGATCGCTTGGTCTGCGGCGATGTCGGTTTTGGCAAGACAGAAGTTGCTCTGAGAGCGATTTTTAAGGCGGTTACGGCGGGCAAGCAGGTGGCTTTGCTCGCGCCGACGACGATTTTGACCCAACAACACTATCACACGCTCTCGGAGCGTTTTTCCCCTTATCCGATCGAAGTTGGTTTGCTCAATCGCTTTCGCACTGAAACCGAGCGCCGGGAGATTCACAAGCGTTTGGCGACTGGGGAATTAGACGTGATTGTCGGTACTCAAGCTGTTTTGAGCAAAGCGATTAAATTTCGGGATTTGGGTTTGTTGGTGGTGGATGAAGAACAGCGGTTTGGGGTTAAGCAAAAGGAAGCGATTAAAGCTCTCAAAACAGAGGTAGATGTTCTGACTCTGACAGCAACGCCGATTCCCCGGACTTTGTATATGTCGCTGTCGGGGATTCGCGAGATGAGTTTAATTGCGACTCCGCCTCCCAGCAGGCGCCCGATTCAGACGCATTTGGCTCCCTATAACCCGGAAACGGTGCGATCGGCAATTCGTCAAGAGTTGGACAGGGGCGGTCAGGTTTTTTACGTGGTGCCGCGGATTGAGGGGATTGATGAGTTGGCGGATAAGTTGCAGGAGATGGTTCCGGGGGCGAGAATTGCCATCGCCCACGGTCAAATGGAGGCTTCGGAATTAGAATCGATCATGCTGACTTTCAGTGCGGCGGAGTTCGATATTTTGGTGTGTACGACGATTATTGAGTCGGGTTTGGATATTCCGCGAGTCAATACCATTTTAATTGAGGACGCGCAGCGGTTTGGTTTGGGTCAACTGTACCAGTTGCGGGGACGGGTGGGACGCGCGGGGATTCAAGCTCACGCTTGGCTGTTTTATCCCAAGCAGAACCAACTGTCGGATGCTGCAAGGCAGAGGTTGCGGGCAATTCAAGAGTTTGCCCAGTTGGGATCGGGCTATCAGTTGGCCGTCCGAGATATGGAAATTCGCGGTTCGGGTGATGTTTTGGGTACTGAACAGTCTGGCCAAATGGAGGCGATCGGTTTTGATTTGTATGCTGAAATGTTAGAGGAGGCTATTCGGGAAATCAAGGGTCAGGAAATTCCGAAAGTGGAGGACGCGCAAATCGACCTCACTTTGACGGCGTTTATTCCTGCCGATTACATCGCAGATTTGGATCAAAAGATGAGCGCTTACCGGTCTGTGGCTTCTGCTAATACCCCTGAAGAATTACAGCAGATTCAGGCTGATTGGTGCGATCGTTACGGGCCAATTCCTCTTCCCGCCCAGCAACTTATCCGTATTGTCGAACTCAAACAAATCGCTAAAAAAATTGGTTTTTCTCGGATAAAACCGGAGAATAAGCAGCACATTGTGTTGGAAACACCTATGGAGGAGCCTGCTTGGAATTTGCTTAAGGCTAAGTTGCCGGAACATTTGCAAGCTCGTTTTGTCTACAGCAAGGGGAAGGTTACTATTCGAGGTATGGCTGTTTTGACGGCCCAAAAGCAATTGGATAATTTGATTGATTGGCTGGGTAAAATGCAGAACGCTTTGCCGGAAGCAAATCTTTAATTTTGATATATAATCGCCCAATCTAGCGCCCTGCCGAAACCACAGAATTATACCGATAGAACCGGAAAAAATATTACTGCTGTTTTCATGATTGTTTTAGCGACAGAAAGGATTAAAATCGTGAAAAGGTTAGTGAATGTTTTTTTGGCGATCGCCCTACTGCAAGGAGTGCCTATGGCGGTTCAATCTCAAGAAATAATTGACCCGATCGAGCGGGTTGTGAGTGCAGGGTTGATGAATAAAGATGCCAGTGGCAATTTTCATGCTGAGGGTCTTGTCAGTCGCGCTGATTTGGCGGTGATTTTAGTAAAAACTTTTGGTTTGGAACGGCGGAAAACAGCTCAGAAACCGGATCGGGAATTGCCGGACGTACCGAAGAGTTACTCGGCTTACAGTGCTATTCAAACTGTTTTGAAAACGGGAACAATGAGTGGATATCGCGACGGAATGTTTTTCCCAAATCAAAGGGTGACTCGCGCTGAAGCTTTGGCGATTTTTGCTCAAGCTTACGGGGTTTTTCAGTTTCCCGATGCCAGTATTTCCGAGATTTTAGCTAAGTATCCAGATGCAGGGGAAATTCCTAATTGGGCTAGAAAGTCTATTGCTACTGCACTTTATGAAGGGTTTGTTAATGTTGAACTCGGAACTAATAAGATTAATCCTTTGAAGCCGATGACTCGCTGGGATATCGCTTACGCTTTGAGCAAGTATTTGGAGCGGCAGATAAGGCCGACTTCTTTGCCTGTCCCGGACGAGCAGCCTCCCGATCGCGGCGTGGGAAGGTGATAGTGTTGACTTGTGATATTCTTTCCGGTTACACCGGAATGATGTTGACGGTTGACGGTTGACGGTTGACTGTCAACCGTCAACTCGAATTTACTATTCCGATGCTAACGGATTTGATATGAGTTAAAAAGTCGATCGCCCGCCATGCAAAATCCCGGAGATTTGGTGACTGTAAAAGCAGCCATCAAACCCCCAGGATTTAAAGTTTTCCTCTTAAACGAGGCTCAAATTATCCCCAGTGAGCTTTAACTCAATCAGCAGTAGCCAATTCGGTACTGCCACCACCGCGCTTCCGCGTCAGGGTATTGAAAAGCATCTGACCAACTGCTTTAATCAAATTGCCTTCTAACTCCATGAACATCTTCATGTTCATGCCAAAAGCTGCATTAGCTTCGTCAACAATTCGCTCTGCAGTTGCTTCGTCAATCGGCAGTTCATTCATTGCCTGACGGTAGTTAGCCTTGAATTCTTTTTCATCAGGAATATCCTGGAATTCATAGAAAGCAGTGCCTTCTCCATCGGAAAGATTCATCCCGCGCTGGGCAATTCCCTTCAGGATTTGTCCGCCAGATAAATCGCCAAGGTAGCGAGTATAAGAGTGAGCTACTAACAGTTCTGGTGCTGTCGCCGAAATCTCGTGAATTCGCTCCACATAAGCTTTAGCTGCGGCTGACGGAGCTACTTGTTCGCGCCAATTTGCACCGTAGTAGTAAAATAAATCTTGCTCTAAGCTTTGTTTGCGATTCAACTCAGAAAAGTAAATTTTTGAAACAACCGGATGCTGCTTTTGGCGTTCCATTTCCTCTTCGATTGCCGAGTAGACAAAGTAGAGGTTTCCTACTAACTTCCGGTAAGAAGTTTTTTCTACAACGCCTTTTAAAAAACACTTGACAAAACCGACGTTTTCTGCCATTGTGTGGGATTTTTTCGTTCCCTCACGCAATTTGGTCGCTAAATTGATGCTCATGCTATATTTGTCCAACCTTCTATTTTTGTGGTAGCTGATGGATGCGCCAAAAATCTAAAATTTACCTAAGTGTTTACCTTAGATCGATTTGATGAGAGATTGTATTAATTTTTATAACAAAACCTAGAAACATCAAACGGCCCTGATGCCCGATCGCCCGAAAGGGCAGAAGGCATCAGGACCACAAAAGTTTAGTCATTAGTCGTCAGTGGTTAGCTAACAGCTAATAGCTGAGGACTAATGGCTAATTTAGATGTCCAAGTCAAGGAGGTTGAGTTTCGGGCCGTAGGTTTCGATGAATTCCCGGCGGGGGGCGACACGATCGCCCATTAAGATCGTAAAGATGCGATCGGCTTCAGCAGCATCTTCAATTTCCACCCGTTTCAGCGTCCGAGTTTCTGGGTTCATCGTTGTATCCCACAACTGTGTCGGCATCATTTCCCCCAAACCTTTGAACCGCTGAACGGTGTAGTTAGCATTCGCCGGAAATTCGTTGCGGACGAGATTGTTCATTTCGCGATCGCTGTAACAGTAGTAATGATTGCGTCCGCGTTCCACTTTATAGAGAGGAGGACAAGCAATATAGATGTAACCTTGTTCTACAAGTGCGCGCTGGTAGCGGTAGAAGAAAGTCAGCAACAGGGTGCGGATGTGCGCGCCATCTACGTCAGCGTCAGTCATAATTACGATGTGGTGATACCGCAATTGCCCCGGATCGAATTCTTCGCCTTTGATACCCAAACCCAGGGCTGTAATTAACGACTGAATTTCGTTATTTTTATAGATTTTGGCATCGTCTGTTTTCTCAATGTTGAGAATTTTACCGCGCAAAGGCAGGATTGCTTGGAATTGGCGATCGCGCCCTTGTTTCGCCGATCCGCCTGCAGAATCGCCTTCCACCAGGTAGATCTCTGACAGGGCGGGGTCTCTGGAACTACAGTCCGCTAATTTTCCAGGCAAAGGAGACGATTCTAAAACGGATTTTCGGCGCACTAAATCGCGGGCACGGCGGGCGGCTTCAGCGGCCTTAAATGCCTGAATTGCTTTTTCCAAAATAGCGTCAGCTACTTGGGGGCGAAACTCTAAATATTCTGTCAATACTTCGCCTACCAAGGAATCGACAATTCCCCGAACTTCTGTATTTCCTAGCTTAGTTTTAGTTTGACCTTCAAATTCCGGGTCTGGGACTTTGACCGAAATCACTGCTGTCAAACCTTCGCGAACGTTTTCGCCGGCGAGGTTGGGCTCGTTTTCTTTGATTTTGTTACGCTTGCGGGCGAACGAATTCATCGTCCGCGTCAAAACAGCCTTCAAACCTTCTAAGTGCGTGCCTCCGTCGATCGTCCGAATGTTGTTAGCAAAACCGAGAACGTTGTCGCTAAAAGCATCGACGCACCACTGCAAAGCCACTTCTATCTGCACGTTGTTGCGTTCTCCTTGCACGTAGATCACTTCTTCGTGCAGAGGCTGCTTTTCGCGGTTCATGTAGGCGATATATTCCTTGATTCCGCCCTCGTAACAGTAGGTTTCGACGCGCGGTTCGCTACTTTTGAGCAGTTCCAAACGGTGATCGCTAAACGTAATTCTCACGCCCGCATTCAAGTAACCCAATTCTCGCAAGCGCCCGGCGAGTGTAGTGTAATCAAATTCAATGCCAGTGCTAAATATTTGAGTATCTGGCAAGAAAGAAACTGAAGTGCCGGTGCGAGTGCCTTTGTGGGGCTTGACATTAAGTTCCGTAACTGGATTGCCTCTTTCGTAGCGCTGTAAATGTTCTTTTTGGTCGCGCCAAACTGTCACTTCTACCCACTCGGACAGCGCGTTAACAACAGAAATACCTACACCGTGCAATCCTCCAGAAACCTTGTAGCCACCACCGCCAAATTTACCGCCGGCGTGAAGTACAGTCATTACTGTTTCTATTCCTGATTTGCCAGTCTTGGCAACTATGCCGGTCGGAATACCCCGGCCGTCGTCTGTCACGGTAACGGAACCGTCGGCGTTGATGTCAATCTCGATGTGAGTGCAGTGGCCAGCCAGCGCCTCATCTATGGAATTGTCCACAACCTCGTAAACTAGATGGTGGAGTCCTCGCGGGCCGGTGGTACCGATGTACATCCCCGGTCGTTTACGGACTGCTTCGAGACCTTCGAGAACTTGAATCTGGTCGGCGCTGTAGCTGCTGGTCATACAAAAATAGCTCCAATAATGAGGCCTCAAGCCCCGAAAGCTTCTAAAATGATAAAACTTCTAAAATTATAGCACAAAACCGTTAAAGGCGATGCTAGGGCTTTCTGAAGGGAAATTTATCGGGGGGACGGAGGGGAATTGTTTTGAGATTACTCAAAGGCTCCAGGGGCAGATCGCGGTGAATCAGTGGATGGAGAGAGGCGAAAGCCTGGATACGAGAAGATTTGAGAGTTTTTATAGGGAAATTTGCGACAGCTTATGCCTAGATTAATTACGATTTGCGGGGCGACGGCGACGGGGAAGTCTGGAGTGGCTTTGGCTTTGGCGGGGCGACTGCAATCCTCGATCCTGAGTGCGGACTCCCGTCAAGTCTACCGCGAATTTGACATCGGAACCGCAAAACCGACGGCGGTCGATCGCACTTGTGTACCGCATCACTTAATTGACATCTGCGATCCGACAGCAACTCTGACACTAGCAGATTACCAACAGCAAGCTCAAAAACTAATGGCTGATGTCGATTTTCCCCTGTCTCCCCCCCTGTTGTTGGTGGGAGGGACGGGCTTATATATTAAATCTATCGTGCGCGGTTTGAAAATTCCGAGAGTAGCGCCGATGCCCGAATTGCGATCGCAACTTGCAGAACTCGGACAATCTCAATGTTACGCGATGTTGCAGCAGGTCGATCGGTCTGCCGCTGAGAAAATTCACCTCAATGATCCAGTAAGAACTTTAAGAGCACTGGAAGTATTTTATGTCACCGGTCGCCCTATTTCCGAACAGCAGGGCGAAAATCCTCCCAATTATCCTATTTTACAAATTGGGTTGGATTGCGCGATCGATGTTTTGGTCGATCGGATCGAACAGCGCACAGAACAAATGCTAGAACGCGGTTGGATTGCCGAAGTAGAATATTTGTGTAAAAAATACGGCTGCGACTTGCCACTGTTGAACACGCTGGGCTATCAGGAAATGAAACAATATTTGGCGGGGGACATTAAGCTTGAAGAAGCTAAAGAATTAACAATTTTGCACACGAGGCAATTTGCCAAGAGACAGCGGACTTGGTTTCGAGCTTATCCTGAAATTGAATGGTTTGATGTTAGCACGCCAGATTTATTGGAGCGAGTTTGGCAGAGAGTGCAGGAGTTTGTCAATTGATTTTTATCGAGATTAAAGATTTTATTAACCGCAGATGAACGCTAATTAACGCTGATGTAATTTAAATTGATTTGCTAGTTTTTCAACTACAGCAATTCTGATTTTTGCGTTAACTTTGAGTCGGTAAGATTTCTCTAATTCTTTGCCGAAATAAACGCACAGCCGCCCGCTGTCCGATTGTTCTGCTTTGTTCGATGAGACCTGGAATTTCGGCAACGGGTAAAAAGGGAAAAGCTAAACTGCGATCGCACATTTTATATTTTCCATCTACAAGTTGATAAACTTGCAGAGATTCCCGCCGATACCTCCAAAGTTCGGGAACACCAAGAGCAGCATAAATTGTAAACTTATTGATAGAAGAATTTGTGTAATCTGACTCTATTGCTAAATCCGGCGGCGGGTCATTTGGCAAATTGATATTTCTGCCTCTAACTAAAGATTCATTTTGAATGTAGAAACAGGAATCAGGTTCTACAGCACGAGTTAAATCTTCTCGTTCAAGAGTCAGCGAACCAAGACTCCTAAGTTCAATTTCCAGTTCATCTACAATGACTTCAACAAAGCTTTCTATCAGTCGTTTGGGTTCTTCGTGTTCTTCCAGCGGCATCCTGATTTCTAATACTCCTTCATCGTAAGCAATTCTCCAAGCTCTATCGTCCCCAACATCTACCAGCAATGCTTTAAAAGTTGACCAACTGACACCTTTTAAAATAACTCGGTTTTCTGGGGTATTTTGCTGCTCGATGGGAGTTGATGTTGTTGTTACCATTTAACAAGTCCTTGGTAGCTTCATCTATTTTTATTATAGAGGATAATAGGAGGTTTTTTTTCTCGTTCCCAGGCAGAGCCTGGGAATGCCTAAATCCGATGCTCTGCCTTGCGGTAATAGGGAGGCAGAGCCTCCGGATCTGCTTTCCTAGGCAGAGCCTAGAAACGAGGGGAAATCCGTCAATTAACTGTACAAACTAGCTACATATTCGCCGTAACCGTTATAGGGCAAAGTCGGGCGAGTTTCCCACGACCAACTGTTACCGGGGCCGACTATCCGTTCGCTGGCCTGCGACCATCTCGGGTGCGGTTTGTCCGGTTCGACATTTGCTTCAAAGGCGTATTCGTTGGGACCGATTGTATTCCAAAAAGTGGCGGGCTGTTTTTCGACAAATTCAATTTTGACGATCGACTTTGCGCCCTTAAAACCGTATTTCCAAGGAATTACTTGCCGCAGCGGCGCACCATTTTGTTTTGGTAGTCTTCGGCCATACAAGCCTGTGGCAAAAAATGCTAAATCATTAGCCATTTCTTCAATTCGCAGACCTTCGGTATAAGGCCAAGGATAAAATTGCGACATCAAACCGGGGCCTGGAGTAATTTTTGGATCGTAAAATGAGGTAAAGCGAACGAATTTAGCCTTCGATTGCGGTTCGACATCTGCCATCAGTAATTTCATGGGAAATCCGACCCAAGGAACTACCATTGCCCACGCTTCTACACAGCGAAATCGATAAACTCGTTCTTCGATGGGAAATTTTTTGTAGAGGTCGTCAATATCATAAGTGCGGGGATTTTTTACTAAACCGCCTACTTCTACTTTCCAGTTTTCTGTTGGCAAAGCTTGAGCGGCTTGCCAAATAGATTTTGTGCCGCCGTATTCGTAAAAATTGTTGTATTTTGTAGCTAAGGCTTCGTCGGTAATCGCTCGATCGACTTTTGCAAAGGCGGGATTCCGGCTCAATTCCGAATATGCTTGGGTTGAGCTTTGCTCCAGAGCAGTTTTTGAGCTAGCATTGCTTTGACAGCCGGCCAGCGGCAGCAGCGAAGCAGTCACGCCGGCGCCAATTAAATTTGTCATGAAGCGGCGGCGGTTGAGAAATGCTGTTTCTGGGGTAATTTGGGGTTCGAGAATTTCCCAAGGTTTGGGAACGCGAATTAACGGCATAAGTAATAGTTAAAAGTTAGTAGTTAGTTTGGCAAAAGTTGCCTAATTTTTAATCTGTTAGTCGATTTGAGATTTGAGATTTGAGGTTTGAGATTGACTCCATAGAACAAACAAGTGCGGATATTTGGCAATGCCTCGCGATTGCTTTGGCAATGCTTGCGATCGCACTGAAAGTATTCGCAATGACAGTATAACGTAATTCGGTAACAGCAAATCCAGCCGAGCGACCGCTCGCGCGAGCACTCGATCGACCTATTAAACCTCGCTCGCAGGAAAGTCAGCAATTATTTACGCGCGATCGACCAAAGCCATTGTGGCGAAAATCTGGGAAACAATTATGATCAAGCAAAGATTCCAATTATTTAATTTGTCCACAGGAAGCGGCACGCACCGCCCCGCTTTCCTCCCCCACCAGCAATAATGTCGGACGGGGGTCTCCAGCGGAAAGACAAATGAGTTACTGCACCAATCCCCATTGCCAGAATCCCCAAAATCTCGATCGCGCGACAGTCTGCAAAAGTTGCGAGTCGAACTTGCTCCTAAAAGGTCGCTACCGAGTCTTTCACACCCTCGGTCAAAGTCTCACTTGCCGCACCTTCTTAGCAGTAGATGAAGACCAACCTTCGCAACCCCGCTGCGTTATTCAACAGTTCTGCGGTCCCGCAGCAGCCGCAGACGGTGGCACACAGCCAAACCGGATATTTCGCGGCTCAGCCTCAGTTCTCGACGAGTTGGGCAAACATCCGCAAATACCGAAACTGCTGGCATCTTTTGAACTCGAAGGCTGCCAGTATTTAGTGCAAGAATACATCGAAGGCCGCAATTTAGCCGATCGGCTTTCAGAAAAAGGTGTTGTTAAAGAAATTCAAATTTGGTATCTGCTGGGCGAATTGTTGCCAGTCCTGCAATTTGTTCACGAACATCAACTGATTCACGGAGATATCAAACCGTCCAATATTATTCACCGGAAAACTCCCCAAGCATCCCCAGCTTTGGCAGGGAAAGAGGATTTACATTTCGTGTCCCAAGAAAGTGCCTCTGGGCTAGTTTTAGTCGATTTCGGCGCGGCTATTCCGGCAAATAGCGGGCCGCTGAAAACAGAAACGGTCACAGGTTCTGCTGAATACGCGGCCCCGGAACAAATTAAAGGCCAAGCAATTAAAAGCAGCGACATCTACAGTTTGGGCGTTACTTGCATTCACTTGTTAACGGGAATGTCGCCGTTTGATTTGTTTGACATTAAAGCCGAAAGTTGGACTTGGAGAGATTATTTGAAAGTACCAGTGTCGGCGCGACTCGGCCGCATTCTGGATAAAATGGTGCAGCGAGAACCATCAAAACGCTATCGCTCAACCGAGGCAATTCTCACAGACATGAAATACGGCCCGGCACCGGTAGACGTGATTCTCAGCAAACCCAAGTGGAGTTTAGCCATGTGGGGAGCAAGTGCGGTTGCCCTGCTGTCCGTAGTGCTGGGTGTTCGCTTCCCATCTCCTGCACCGCAGGCTTTCACTTCTTCTGAGCCTGTTTCTAGCATTCCCGAAATTCGGTTCAATCCGCCCCCGATGCAGGATTTCAACGGTGAGGCATCGCAATCCCGGCCCGCAGTGCGGACTCTGGCGGATCAAGACAAAAACCCGGTTTGGGCGGTAGCAGTCGCTCCCAACGGTCGCGTGATTGTCAGCGGGAACAACGACGGCACAATTCACCTGCTGCACAAGCGTCACGGCAAGCTGCTCAAGGTTTTAGCAGGACATTTGGGACCGGTGTGGTCGGTGGCTGTCAGTCCCGACGGCAGGACGATCGCCAGTGGTGGCGTTGACGGTACGATTAAATTGTGGAATTTCTATTCTGGCAGGTTAATTCAGACTTTGGACGGACACCAAGACGGCGTGTTCTCGGTGGTTTTCAGTCCCGACAGCCAAACCTTAGCCAGTGTCGGTAAGGACAAAACTTTGAAGCTGTGGCAAGTCGAAGGCGGGGCCGAGTTGGAAACTCTCAAGCGGGTTTTTGATGAGGTGCAGTCGGTGGCTTTCAGTCCCGATCGAGAAACTTTGGCGATCGGCAGCAGCGACGGTAAGATCGGCCTGTGGAACTGGCAGACTGGGGAATTGAAAGAAACTCTGTGGGGTCATTCCGAGGGGGTTTGGTCTCTGGCCATCAGCCCCGACGGTCAAACTCTAGCCAGCGGTAGTTGGGACAACACGGTGAAGTTGTGGGATATCAGCGCAAATAATCAGTTCCGGCAGTCCAACGGTTCTCTGCTACGGACTTTGATCGGCCATTCCGACAAGGTTAAGTCCTTGGCTTTCAGTCCCGACGGAGACAAGCTGGCCAGCGCCGATTTGAGCGGGACTATCAAGCTGTGGCGGATGGGTTCCGGCGAAATCGCGGGCACGCTGAAAGGTCATTCTACCTGGGTGGAATTGGCTTTTAATCCTCAAGACAAAACTCTGATCAGCGGCAGTTTTGACGACACGATTAAGGTGTGGCGGCTGTCTCCTTGATTTTTGCGATCGCCCGGAGTTAGATATACACTTTTAAGAAAGGACAGTCTCAACAAACTCTGATTGGGTGGTGGGGCTGTCTTTTTCTTAGGTCATATCATTTCCGGTTACACCGGAATGATGTTCAGTGTTGACGGTTGACGGTTGACGGTTGACGGTTGACGGTGAACTAGAATTTACTATTCCGATGCTAACGGATTTGATATCAACCTTCATATATAACCTTTCTCAGTTAGAAATAAAAAATAATATCATGTGCGGTAAATTACCCATTATAGAATTCGTTTGTAGTAATGACTTTAGTCTTTATTAGCTAAAAGCTTTTACAAAGGACTCTTCTTCCTCACTACAAACTTATGATGCTTATATCGCCAGACATGATATAATCACTGACTAATAACTAATGATATCAATTCCGGTTGTATCGGAATGATTAAACCACAGAGGGCACAGAGGACACAGAGAAAGAGAAGAGAGAGATAATAATTCCGATGTCAACGGATTTGATATGACTAATGACTAATAACTAATAACTAATAACTAATAACTAATAACTAATGACTAAAACCAAATTCCCGATCGCCCTTCCGCTTTCCTGCATTTCGTGGGCGGCGACAATCTCATCTAAAGCAAACCGCCCAGCAATAACGTGGCGCAAAACTCCAGCTTTCAAACAAGTTGTAATATCTTCTGCAGCTTGTTGATGCGCTGCTTTGTCCATCATATAAACTAGCACGTAATGTACGGTAAGATTTTTGTAAATTAAGGAGTACACTGGAATTTGAGGCGCTACATCCGAATCCGAAGCATAGGTGGCGAGGGTGCCGTTGCGTTTGAGCGCTTTTAAATTAGTTTCCAAGTTGCTAGCAAAGTCAACTTCAATTGCGCGATCGACTCCTTCCCCTTTCGTAATTTCTTTGAGGCGCGCCGCCACATCTTCGGCTTTGTAATTGATAATATAATTAGCTCCTGCAGCTTTGGCAATTTCTACTTTTTCCGCAGAACTTACAGTCGCAATTACAGTTGCTCCGCCCCATTTTGCTAATTGAATTGCATAATTTCCAACAGCACCCGCGCCGCCCGTAACTAATATTGTTTTCCCCGTAACAGCACCATCTTTAAAAACGCAATTGTGAGCTGTCATTGCGGGTACTCCCAAACAAGCACCTTCTACAAATTCTGTATTATCTGGCAGAAAAACCGCTTGTTCGCTGGGTACAACCACATATTCCGCCGCCGTACCCAATCGCCGGGGCAATGTAGCTTCATAAATCCAAACACGTTCGCCAATTCGTGACGGCGGCACGCTTTCTCCTACTGATTCAATTATTCCTGCACCGTCGTTGTGGGGAATGACTCGCTGGTGTCGCATTGTGAGTCCGCCCCAACCGCTGCGCTGCTTGACATCGGAGGGGTTAATGCCGGATGTGTGTACTTTAATCAGCACTTCACCTGCACCCAATTCGGGAACATCCATTTCGCCAATTTTGAGTACATCTTTGGCGTTGCCGATTTGTTCGTAGTAAGCAGCTTTCACAGTTGTTTGCTCCTGATGTTTTTAATCTTCCTAAACCCGCCCCGCGTTACTTTAGGCAGTCCCGCCGTTAACGCGGATATTTTGTCCGGTAATCCACCGGGCTTGGTCGCTGCACAAAAAAGCCGTCACATCGGCAATATCTTCAACTTTTCCGAGTCTTCCCAAAGCAGCCATTTGAGTAAATCTTTGTATTTGTTCGGGGGTTTTGCCGACTGTAAAGAGTTCTGTATCCGTTGGACCCGGAGAAATCACATTAACTGTAATTTGGCGATCGCCCAATTCCTTAGCCAGCGATCGAGTTAGCTGTTCCACCGCGCCTTTTGTCGCCACGTAAGCCCCGTAAGTTGGCAGTAGCATCGCCGTTGTCGAACTGGAAAAATTGACAATTCTTCCTCCGTCTGCCATCCGTTTAGCAGCTTCTTGACAAGCAAAAAACGTGCCTTTGACGTTAATTGCAAAAAGATTATCAAACTCTGCTTCCGTAACTTCCGCTACAGGTTTGTAAAGAATTACTCCTGCATTATTGACTAAAATATCGATTTGTGAATATGTTTCCAGAGTGCGATCGAACAAATCGCGAATTTCTGCGGTTTTGCTGACATCGGCTTGCACGGCTAATGCTTTGCCGCTTGCTGCTTCAATCGCTGACACAACCTCTTTAGCCTGTTCTACGCCTCTGGCGTAGTTGACGACCACTGATGCGCCTTCTTGGGATAATCGGAGGGCGATCGCGCGTCCAATTCCCCGCGATGCACCAGTCACAATTGCCACTTTTCCTGCTAGTGATGCCATGAGATTTCCTCTGCAATTAGTGTTGATGCTAGTTCAAAATAATCATACTATTTTTTCGCCATTCCGGTACACAAACAAATTTAAAATCTCACACATTTAGAATATCACTCGAAATGGCGGTTGCTAACTAACAGTTGTGGTAAAGTAGTATCGGCTGTTAAAGTAAAATCTATGACCGTAAATTCCGAGTTAGCAGAGCAGTATTTGTCAACGGGCGAGACCCTCCAGAAATCAGGAAAACTTGAGGAGGCGATCGCTCAATATCAAAAATTACTAGCCATTCAGCCGGATAGTGCGATCGCACTCAACAAGGTAGCTGAAATCTATTATACCCAACAGAAATATGTAGAGGCGATCGCCTCTTGTTACCAAGCACTTCGCCAGCAACCCAATTTCGCCCCCGCCTACAAAACTCTAGGCAATATCCTGCAAGCCCAAGGTAAAATAGACGCGGCGATTCGCGCCTACTCCAAGGCGATCGAATTTGATCCTAATTTTGTCGAAGCCTATGTTAACTTGGGCAGTATGTTTTACAAACAAGGCCAGCTCGATGACGCCATAACTTACTATCAAAAATCTATTGTTATTCAACCAGATTTAGCCGTCGCTTATTGGAATTTAGGCAAAAGTTTGGAAGAGCAAGGTCGAATCAATGAAGGTTTATTTTATCAAAAAAAAGCTCTAAATTTACAGCCGGAGTTAGAAGGTAGAAGCAATTCAGTAAAAAATCACACTTACTGAAGAGGAATGTTATAGTCAAAATAATTCAATCATTAACGATGCAAGCTGGATCAACATGGAAATTAGCCAGAACCCGCTCGAATTCCTAACGGCTAAAGTACAAGAAACTGTTGCCGATACCCAAAACTTAGCCAACGAAATCGCTGCTAAAGTTGAGGAAAATGCAACTGTATTAACGGCGTGGGTACAATCAGCGCCAAGTTCAATGGTTAGTGCTGGGGCGATCGCCACTCAAGAAGCTTTTAAAATAGCACACAACATCGGTTTTGAGAACCTGCCAATAAATCTGCAATCGAAATTTGCGAGGGCTGGAATGCGTGACGGCATCCGAAATGTGCAAGAAGCAGCAAAAGTATTTGAATCAATACCCGCCCAAATTCGTGCCCAAGGCCCAGAAGCAATTCGCAACTTCTGTCAAGATAAAGATTGGAGTCACATCCAAGCGCACGTCAATGGAGGCGGAAGCGAAGCTGCTAACGGGATTTTTGAACATTTTCGGGTGAATCGTGCTCGCGGTGGTGCAAACATGACTGCCGCAGAATTAGCAGTCGCTAAGCAAGTTTTAGCAGATGCAGCGTTTAAAGCAGCAGTTGCGGAAATCGTTGGGGCTGCAATGAAAGGGGCGATCGCCGCAGCAGTAATTGAGTTAATATTTTCTA
The DNA here is from genome assembly GCF_036701355.1 of Microcoleus sp. Pol12B3. Lineage (NCBI taxonomy): Bacteria > Bacillati > Cyanobacteriota > Cyanophyceae > Oscillatoriales > Microcoleaceae > Microcoleus > Microcoleus sp. Pol12B3. The sequence goes on along the minus strand of NZ_JAUBQS010000026.1, from coordinate 25,652 downwards.
TCTTAGAAAACTCGCTATTGTGCGTTGAAGGTAAAATTACGCAGTCAGAGTTAGTCGAACAAGTTGCCAGCGCCACCGCCAAAGCGGGCATTGCGGGCGGTGTTATTACTGGCATTCTCTTAACACTGTGTATGATATTTCCCCCCATTGCTGCGCTTTTAGGTGCTGCTGCGATGCCCTTGGCGGTTGCAGGTATTGGTTTTATGGGAATTCGCGCCTGGGAAATCTTTTGTCACGGCGATCGACTATTTGGTATTACTCAACAAACACAAAAATTTCTGGGGATGACTGAAGCGACAACATAAGTAAAACTCTCACTCTAATTAGATACCAGGCTTCTTGAAGAAGTCTGGTATCTGGGTATTCTAAATGATTGGGAAACATAAATAGTATGGATTCAGTAGAAAAAACTCAAGATCAGCAGCATCCGCAATACAAGCGCGATCGACTCAGTGTCGATACTTTATTAGCAGGAGAAGCAACGGACTACAATTTATCGGAATTAGCAAGATTAATAATCCGCTACCGAGGCTTTCCCGGTGCTAGAGATATTCAATCAGACTTAAAAAAAGTCTTGCAAAAATGGAATCATACCGAAGACAGTCTTTACGAACAAACCCGTAAAATTCACGCCACAGGTGAAGTTTACAGGAAACAAAAAAGCGATCAAGAAGATTGGGTCTAATCTCAAATCTGCAACTTCCAGGAAGAGCCTGGAAGTTGCAGTTAACAGTCAACAGTCAACAGTCAACAGTTAACACTGAACTGTTAACTATTTTCAAACCATCTCTGGCGAAACTTGCATTGCCGGCTGCGGCTGGAACTGGAACAGCGAATAAACCACATTGCGACGGATATCCGTCATCATGTCCAAAAACAGCTCGTAACCTTCAGTTTTGTACTCGATCAGCGGGTCTTTCTGACCGTAACCGCGCAGCCCTACAGACTCGCGCAAAGCATCCATTTGCTGCAAGTGTTCCCGCCACAAAGTATCAATTTGCTGCAAAATAAAGAACCGTTCTGCATCTCGCATTAATTCAGCTCGGATTGCATTAACTTCCGCTTCTTTCATGTCGTAAGCGTTGCGGACTTGTTCGTGCAGGAATGTTTTAATTTCCTCAACGGACAAATCTTCTAGCTGATCCGGTGTCATGTCAGCCAGCAGATAAACAAATTCCTTCACCTTGCTCACAAGTTTGTCGATTTCCCATTCTTCCGAAGGTAAATCGGGATTGATGTATGCTCCCACGATGTCGTCCATCGTCTGTTCGGCATATCTAATTACCTGTTCTTTGGAGTCCAAACCTTCCAATACTCGGCGGCGTTCCGCATAGATTGCTCGACGCTGATTGTTCATCACTTCGTCGTATTCAAATACCTGCTTCCGGATATCGTAATAGTAGGTTTCGACTTTTTTCTGAGCGCCTTCGAGGGAACGAGTCAGCATTCCAGATTCGATCGGCATATCTTCCTCAACACCGAAAGCCTTCATCAAACCGGCCACCCGTTCGCCGCCGAAAATCCTGAGCAAATTGTCTTCCAAACTCAAGAAAAACCGCGTCGAACCAGGGTCTCCTTGCCGTCCCGCCCGGCCGCGCAACTGATTGTCGATCCGGCGCGATTCGTGACGTTCCGTACCGATGACGTGCAAGCCTCCCAACTGCACGACTTCATCGTGTTCGGTGCTGGTAAAAGCATCGTACTCCCTGCGAGTTAAATTGTAAGCTTCCCGCAATTTTTGAATTACCGGGTCTTTTGTCGGCGCTTTTTCCGAAGCTATAGCCACGATATCATCGGCTTGCAATTCCGAGAGCGATCGCTCGCCGTACTCTTTCACTGCCAATTCCACCGCCGCTTTGAGCATTTGCTCGGCCTCTTTCGATAGCTGCGTCGGGAAAATCTGCGCCGAAGCTTTCCAAGACTTTACCTTTTTCGCAGTCGGAGCAAAACCTTGAGGTGCGGGACGGCCACTAATACCAGGCACTTGCACCACCGAAAACCCCTCGTCATCCTCTGGTTGCACGATCCGGGGCATAAAATACTCCCGCAACTTGAGGCGCGCCATGTACTCAGAATTACCGCCCAAAATAATATCTGTACCGCGTCCCGCCATGTTTGTGGCGATCGTCACAGCGCCTTTGCGTCCGGCTTGAGCGATAATTTCTGATTCCCGCTCCACATTTTCCGGTTTAGCATTAAGCAAATTGTGAGGAATTTTCCTCTCCTGCAGCAGCCGCGACAGCAACTCCGACTTTTCCACACTCGTAGTGCCCACCAGCACCGGCCGACCGATCTCGTGCATTTCCGCGCATTCTTGGGAGATGGCATTCCACTTCCCAGCCTCCGCCTTGTAAACCATATCCGAAAGGTCAGTACGGCTGGTAATCCGGTTAGTGGGAATCAGCGTCACTTCCAGATTGTAAATCTTCTCAAACTCCGTCTCTTCAGTCTTTGCCGTCCCAGTCATCCCCGACAGCTTCGGATAAAGCAAAAAGAAATTCTGATAAGTAATCGTCGCCAGCGTCTGAGTTTCCGGCTGAATTTCCGCCCGTTCCTTCGCTTCGATCGCCTGGTGCAAACCGTCACTCCAGCGCCGTCCCGGCATCACCCGGCCGGTAAACTCATCGACAATCACGACTTCGCGATCGGGAGTGACGATGTAGTTAATATCCTTAATAAACAATTCCTTCGCCTTAATCGCATTAAAAATGTAATGCGCCCAAGGGTCAGCCGGGTCGTACAAATCCGTAACACCCAACAACCGCTCAGCTTCACCAAAGCCTTCATCGGTTAATAGCACATTCCGAGCCTTTTCGTCAACCTCGTAATGTTCTTCATTTTCCTTTCTCAGAGCAGCAGCTACCTCAGCCGCCCGTATATACTTCTCACTGGGGCGTTCCACCTGACCGGAAATAATCAAAGGCGTCCGTGCTTCATCAATCAGCACCGAGTCAACCTCGTCAATCACGCAGAAATTAAAAGGACGCTGCACTACATCTTCCATGACAGTAGCCATGTTGTCGCGCAAATAATCAAAGCCGACTTCGCTGTTAGTGGCGTAGGTAATATCGCAGCTATAATTTTTCTTTCGTTCCACCTGATCCATGCCCTGCTGAATCAGTCCCACAGTCAATCCCAGGAAGCGGTGTACTTGTCCCATCCATTCCGCGTCCCGTCTGGCGAGATAATCGTTGACGGTAATGATGTGTACGCCTTTACCGTTGAGGGCGTTGAGGTAAGCCGGCAACGTGGCAACGAGAGTTTTGCCTTCACCGGTTTTCATTTCGGCAATTTGGCCTTTGTGCAGGATAATGCCCCCGAGGAGTTGGACATCAAAGTGGCGCATTCCTAAAACCCGTTGTCCCGCTTCCCGCACCACTGCAAAAGCCTCCGGCAAGATTTCGTCTAGGATCTCTTTCTCCTCGTTGAGAGATTTAGCTTTTGCCAGACGTTCTTGAAACTCCGCCGTTTTCCCTCTGAGGCCGTCGTCTGAGAGTGCGCGGATGTCTTCTTCCAAAATATTGATATCAGCTACCCAAGGCTGAAATTTTCTCAGTTTGCGCGCGTTGGGATCGCCTAGCAGATTTTTAAACATGGCAGGAGAGGCAGATTTTTAATAATTTAGCTATTAGCTTTCAGGGTTACGGGCTGTAGTGTTAGCCACAACATATACCCTCCCCGATTGTAGCAACCATTGACCCTCCTGGGCCGTCGCTGGGGGCGATCGACCGATTTTGGATTTTCGATTTTGGATTTTCGATTGAATATTCGATCGATTTTGGATTTTGGATTTTGGATTTTCGATTGAATAGTTGACCTCTGTTCCCGGTTATTAAGGGGATGGCGGGCCCTAATCGTCAAACAGCAGACCGATCGCATTTTTGGTGAAAAGTCCGGAAGTGCGATCGGGTTTTACTCGCCCAAAAGCTACATACTTCTAAAAACCCACGGGCGATCGATTCCCCTCACCCGCCACCAAATCCCACAACACATCAATACCTAAACCGACATATTCTGTATCCTGATGGCGATCGATCCATTGGATGACAGCAGGCAAAACGTCACTAGATTTGAGACCCAACTTACCCAAGGCTCCTACTGCCAAGCTACGCACTAAGTTATCCCCATCTTCGAGACGTTGCAGCAGAGCATTGATGACAGTTTCTGAAGCATTTCCCAACTTGCCCAAGGCAGAGACTGCCAAGCTACGCACTAAGTTATCCCCATCTTCGAGACGTTGCAGCAGAGCATTGATGACGGTTTCTGAAGCATTTCCCAAGTTACCCAATGCCTCTGCTGCCAAGGCACGCACTAAGTCCTCCCCATCTTTGAGACCTAGTAGCAGAGCATTGATGACGGCTTCTGAAGCATTTCCCAAGTTACCCAATGCCTCTGCTGCCAAGGCACGCACTAAGTTATCCTCATCTTTGAGATCTAGTAGCAGAGTATTGATGACGGCTTCTGAAGCATTTCCCAACTTGCCCAAAGCCTCTGCTGCCGACCTACGCACTGAGTTATCCTCATCTTCGAGACCTAACAGCAAGCCACTGATGACGGCTTCTGAAGCATTTCCCAAGCTGCCCAAGACAGATGCTGCCGAGCTACGCACTGAGTTATCGGCATCTTTGAGACCTGGTAGCAGAGCATTGATGACAGTTTCTGAAGTATTTCCCAAGCTGCCCAAGGCAGATGCTGCATCAAGACGCACCCACTTATCCCCATCTTTGAGACATAACAGCAGGGCGTTAATGACCCTTTCTGAAGCATTTCCCAACCCGCCCAAGGCTTGTGCTGCCTCACGACGCACTGATTTGTCCCCATCTTCGAGGCGTAGTAGCATGACACTGATGACAGCTTCTTTTTCCCCTAAAGCTGCTTGATATTTCCACAAGCGATTTTCATCCACGCCCCTTGCTTTCAAAAGTTGCAAAGTTTGCGCCTCAAACTCAGTCTCATTCATACTGCAAAGGATTTGAAAAACCTGAGAGCGAACTCTGCGACCAACCTGCTCCTCATCCCTTACCTCCAATTCAACCAACTTCTCCAAAATCCTTACAGTTAGACTAGAATCGGCTGCCTTTAACTCTTTAATATTTTCAGCAAGGCAACTGCCTGCAAAAAATAAATCGCGGTGCAACCATTGCTCATGCTCGCTATTCGCCGTCAAAATTGCTTGCATCGCTTTAGCCACTTTCTTCGGTTTTTGTTGAGCAATTAACAACAGCAATACTTCCCGCCAGTGGGGGTCATGCAAATGCTCTCGAATATGATTGAGAACAATCTCAAAATCATCCTCATCATCTGCCTGATAGCCGATTTCCTGAGCGCACAAATATTCTTGAAAAGTCTTGTGTACAAAAGCGTACAAATCTTGTCCTTGTTCGTTGAGCAATCCCGTCCGCTGTTGAAGAAAATCAACACATCGTTTAGCTTCCTCTTTTGCCTGGAACCGTTCAACCTGTTTTTTGGTTTTAATATTCTGAGTTAACTGCTCTAACAAATCATCCTTAGCAATCAGAGTCCCGCCTTCCTTAGCAATCAGAGTCCCGCCTTCAGGATTATCCGTACTACCCTGAGTGTGAATCCAATAGGCGAGAATTTCCATCAACCGCCGTAAATCATCTACATCTAAACATTTGAATCCCGACTGCTCAGTCAGGTTTTTGTTAGCATCCCAACACTTTAACAGCGTCTCCACAGCTTTTTCATAAAGCTTGTGGCGTGCCCTCGGCAGTACCGCTTGATAGCGGTGAATCAAAGCAATGATTGTCAGCAATAGCGGATTTCTCGCCAACAATTTAATTCGATCGTTTTCATCCAGAGCTTTTTTAATGCTATCTTTGCGACGTTGAGCTTCCGCCGCATCGGGAACGCGGCTGTCGTACCAGCGATTAATAAACTCATCAACCTTAGCATCATCAAACAGTTGTAACTGATAGTGTTCAAACTCCGAAGTATTAAAAAAATCGCGTTTGTAACCAGCAGGGCGAGAAGTAATAATTGCCACATTTTGATGATACTGCCCCAAAAAACTCTCAATGTGCTGCACCACCTCATAGCGCTTGGATTCTTCCACAACCTCATCCAATCCATCCAACAAAATCATCGCCCTACCGTCTGCCAGCCAATACTCAAAAAAGCCTTCTGGTAGCGGTTTCACGGACATAGTTTTCTCAGCAAACTGGCGGGCATAGTCGAGGAGATTGATATCTAAAAGCCTAGCAAAATCCCGAATTTTAATCAAAATTGGCAAGCAATCCATCTCAGCATCCCAGCCGAGTTTTTCTGGATTATTCTGAGCCAACATCACCGCAAAAAAGCTCAATAAAGTTGTTTTGCCAGAACCAGGAGCGCCCAGCAACACAAATTTATTTGATTGATTTTGATTATTCAATAATTGTGATGCTAAAAACTTTCTTCCTGAGTGGCTTTCTAGCTGCAATACTTGCCAACTTTCGCCTTCTTCTAAGTCTAGGACATCCAATTTAACATAAATATTTACCTCTTCCAAGACATCGGGCATCACAAAAATCTGAGCCAATTTTTCCGACTTTTCGATTTCCTGACCTTCGACTGCAATGCCTGCAAACTTAACATCATCAAACCAGTTAGCCAGTTGCTTCAAATAGTCGGTTTTGGCAAGTTTAAACCTTAAATAACTACTTGTTTTCTGGAAATAGGTTTCAGCAAAAACCTCCAACCAATCATGCAGTCTTTCGGGTGCGAATCGGTCTTGAATTTTCTTGTGTTCTGGGACTGTCGCATTAAAGGCTTCAACTAAAAAATTAACTTGAGGCTTTTCTTGGTCGTTGAAAGGTTTCAGGAGTTCTGGAAGTGCTTTACCCGTCAAGAAACTTTTAAGAAAATCTTCGACTACACCCTGTTCGCAAGCAGAGAATAATTTATTTTTATCGGCAGCTTCGATGCCACAAATACAAGCTTTTTCAAAATCGCTAGGATTCAATTTTTTCATAGCTTCTTTGAATCCTAATTCTGCAAGTTTGGCGCCAATTCCTGGTGCTATTTTTAAGGCGGCTGCTCCAAATTCAATCATGGTAATTTTAAATATTTGTGTTTAAGTTGGTGGACATAATTGCGTTTATATCCACCAACATTGATAATCTCAACTATCTCTAAATTTAGGACACAATTCAAACGCTAATTGTGACCCATAAAAACAAACATCAAACTCAGTAAAAAAATTAGTTCGTCCTAAAAGAATCGGAATATTATTCACCCTAGTCCATGCGAAAACTAACTGAACTGGATCAAAGTCCCCTACTTTTGCCAAGACTAATAACCCTTTCGTTTCAGCACTCGCTAAATTTCCCGCTAAAGTAACAGAAAATCTTTGATCTTCCCAAATGGCCCCTAATTGCACCCCAACATTATAGGGCAAAACATTTACACTAGCTCCTGTATCCAGTAAACCCATAACCTCAACAGAACGATTTTGATAAGTTAGTGTTAAAGGCAAATACGGAACATCAGCTAAAACACCTGATTCATCTCGTTTAGGTTGAAAAGAATATCGCCTACCATTAAACATTTTGAGTTTGTTTTTGTTCTGTTTCTAGTAACTGCATCAATTGCTCTGCAGCACTATTAGAAGTATGCACTGAATATATAATTTCAGCAGATTCATTACCCATTACAATTCCTTCTTCTTTCGCCAATTCTGCTATTAAAAACAGCATCATTTGAAACTTGTCAGCACGAGACAATTGCCGAAGTTGGGCTAATAATTCCAGATTTGACATAAAACGCCATCAATAAAATTAGTTTTTATATTTTACCATGACCTTGAGATTTCAACCACTCCAAAACAGCACAGCCAATGCGTAAATTTTGATCGGACCCCAGAACCCGCCCGATCGCCCTTATTGAAAATCCTGTCACATCTCAGTTCAGATTCATCTCACATCTTGCACCATTCTCAAGAACAGGCAAGATGCCTGTTCCACAAAGAGTGAATTTTCTTGTGGAACAGGCATCTTGCCTGTTCATAAAAAGCTTATGGAAAATGCTGTCACATCTCAGGCCAGATTAACCCTAGTTTTAAACAGGGCGCGGCACTTCGTAAGTCAAAAAGTCATAGGCCATTTTCGTATTCGGAAAAATAGCCTGCGCTTCCTTGAGCAAATCATCCAGGACGATCGCATTCCCCGGAGCGTAACGCGGGCTAAAATGCGTCATAATTAGCTGTTTCGCCCCAGCCGTCAAAGCCACTTGAGCCGCCATAGTCGAAGTTGAATGCAGGCGATCGAAGGCCATTTGAGCATCTTGATGAGCAAAAGTAGCTTCATGAACCAACAAATCAGCATCCTTCGCCAATTCCACCGCCCCGTCACAAAAAACAGTGTCAGTACAATACACAAACTTGCGCCCGATTTGATCCGGGCCGCAAAAATCCGTACCTTTAAACTGTCGCCCGTCCGATAACTTTACCGTCTTTCCTTGTTTTAATTGACCGTAAAGCGGCCCGGAAGGAATACCCACAGCCTTCGCTTTTTCTACATCAAAATGTCCCGCACGATCTTTCTCAGTTACTCGATAACCAAAAGCAGTAACTCGGTGCTTCAAAGGGCCGCAGCTAACAATATATTCGTCATCTTCATAGATGACTCCTTCGTGAATTTTGTGTACCTTAACCGGGTAAGAAAAATGAGTTTGAGAATAACGAACACCAGCTTGCAAATATTCTTCAAGTCCCGGAGGCCCGTAAAGATCGATGCGCTTGACATTCCCCGCCAAACCGCAGCTAGCGAGCAAACCCATTAAGCCGAAAATATGGTCGCCGTGCAAGTGAGTGATGAAAATGCGGCTTAGTTGGCTGACTTTGAGATCGCTGCGGAGAAACTGGTGCTGAGTTCCTTCGCCGCAGTCAAACAGCCAGAGTTCGGCTCGCTGGGGCAAGCGGAGGGCGATGCTGGAAACGTTGCGCGATCGCGTGGGGACGCCTGAGCTAGTTCCGAGAAATGTAATCTGCAAGAGTCAAATCACCTCAATTAAGTCTTAAAAAATATGTTACATATATCCAGAGTGCGACAAATCCGACATATAGGAAATAGTCGCAGGCTGGAACCGGGATAAATCGCTGTTCCTGCGAACATCTCTTCGCTAAAATCATTTTTGACAAGCGTACAGAGCGATCCACCCAATTCTAACGTTTTGTTTCTTCCGTTCCCCTTCCTTTTTCCCTTGCCTTCCCTTAAAAATTCTTAAACTCATACAACACAGGAGGAAAATTTTCAAATGCAGTCAGGAGTATTTTTTGCTTCCGTTCTTTCGACATTAAAAAAACGCTACTTTTGGATTTCGCTGTTGTTTTGGCTGGCAATGGTAGCCCCAGCACAGGCCGCGCTGATCTTGCGAGTTGCGGTACAAGACGGGGCAAGTCAGATAAAAGTGGGCAGTTCTACAAAGGCTGCAATCCGGGACGGTAGCGGGCGCAATTTGGGCGAACTGTCGGCAAACAGTTCTCAGTCGGCTCAATTTCGATCGGGAACAGTGGCAATTGGTCGCTGGGCTGCCAACCAAGTTTGGATCGAGCCGACGGGGAACGGTTATGTTTGGATTGGCGATCGCTGGTATCGGGGACGCACGCTTCTAGTTCCCGAAAAAGGAGGTTTGACGGCCGTCAACTACGTGGATATCGAACAATATCTCTACAGTGTTCTCGGCGCCGAGATGAGCGGCAATTGGCCTCAAGAGGCTTTGAAAGCCCAAGCCGTCGCCGCCCGTTCCTACGCTATCCACCAGCGCCTGAAAAGCGAAACCGACCTTTACGACGTGGACAGCACTCAGTCTTCGCAGGTTTACAAAGGACTGCAAACAGAATCTTCTGGCACTTATTCCGCAGTCGATGCAACGGCGGGTCAAGTTATGGCCTACAACGGTCAGATAATTTTAGCCGCTTTCCACTCTGCGTCTGGGGGCCATACTGAAAATGTCGAGGATGTTTGGACGGAACCCCTGCCCTACCTGCGTGCTGTTCCTGACTTCGACCAAGGGGCGCCGGTTTACCAATGGAAAGAAAATTTTTCTCGGGCTCAAATCAGCAGTAAGATTTCTGGCGTGGGCAATGTGATCTCGATGAAGCCAGAACGCACTACCGCTTACGGCAGCGTTTTGAGGATGAAAGTAGTTGGAGATGCCGGTTCTAGGGTCATGACTGGCGCAGATTTACGCCGGGTTTTAAATTTGAGGAGTACGCGGTTTACCGTGATTCCTCAGTATGGGGGCGGTGGGAACCCAAGAAACAGTGCCCAAGCTCCTACCGGTTTTCAAGTTGCTGGCAAAGGTTTCGGTCACGCTGTAGGAATGAGCCAGTGGGGGGCCTACAATTTGGCTAGACAGGGATATGGCTACCAGCAGATTTTGTCGCACTATTACCGGGGTGCTACTTTGGCTAGAATTGCAGTGCAGTAACTGCTGGGAATTGGGAATTGGGAATTGGGAATTGGGTCGAAAAGCATTGGTAATTGGGAGCTTGGAAGTGGGGCGAAAAGCATCTTCGCCGAAAAGCATTGGTTATTATAGCCAACAACAAATAACCAATAACTACTAACTACTGCCAACTGCCAACTGCCAACTGCCAACTAACTAAATTAAGGATTGCTATGCAAAAGTGGGAGTATTTATTTGTGGATGCGAATATGTATCCTTTTGGAAACAAGCTGATTAGTTTATATGTAAACGGTGAAGAACAGCGAGATTGGAAACAAGGCTCGCTGCATCTATTTGTCAACCATTTGGGCGAGGAGGGATGGGAACTTGTGGCTCTGGATCACGACTCGAAGTATGACCAAAATTGTTTAATTTTTAAACGCCCTAAGCTTATTTAATAAAAATCGGAGTATAAAAAATTATGACATCAATAAAAATTGATATTTTCCACAATTATTAGTAGTAACGAGCTAACAGCCATGCCAGTTCCCCAACAAAAATATTTTATTGTGGAACAGGCATACTGCCTATTATTGAAAAAGGTGCAAGATTTTAGTGTCACCTAACTTAACAACAAACAACTATTTTTTTCATTAGTATTACAAGTTGTCCGAGCGATCGATCCTGCGCTGCCATTCGGCATCTATTTTTGTTGACTGTTCTAGTTCTTGTTGGGTTAATTCGGTTTCTGTTGTATAAGCTAAGTCTTCTCCTGTCAGAACGTGTTCTGCTGCAAATTCCCGGGCGTAGGCCAGTTTTTTGAGCAAGTTGGCATCGGGTTCGTTTAATAACATTGCTCGCTGCTGACGCTCTTGATTGCGGGCTTCTATCCGGCTATTTTCCCACTGAATCCAGAAGTAGCGAATTAAAGGAATTGCGAGAAATCCGACGCCGTAAATCAGGATCGTGGGATAAACAGCGCTGACGAAACCGATAAATCCACCTGCGATTAAATTATTAGTTAATAGATTCCCCAAAACTAGCGCACCGACAAGATTGACGGCTCCTAACCCTGCTGCGAGCATGATTTGGCCGGAACTGGCGTTGCTGAAACGCCACAGCATTTCTCGCAAATAAGCTGCTACTGGTTCTGAATTTCTCTCGGTGGCTGTGGTTTGCAATTGCGGGAAGTGGTAGACTATTTGCCCTTCGGGACTGACTTCGGGACGGCCGTCAAAACGGGCGAGGGCTGGTAACATATATTCTTCGTATTCTCGGGCGTATCCTTGTCCGAGATTGTCTAGATATGGGGCAATTTGTTCGGCGGCGACGGCGCCTCGGTTGTTGCGAATTGCAGTCGCAATATCGCTCCACTTACGCTCTTCTAGATTGTAATTGGGATTGCCGTCTCCAAACAGAAAAGAGAAAACTGCTTCTAGAAAACTCATCTGGGGTTTTTGGCCAGTTAAGCGCGATCGCTGCTGGTAGTATGGTTGGTCATGGTTCCAGTAAAATATCCAGATTAAGTCGTTCCAGAAGTAGGGAAAAAACAAAAAGCCGCCACCTCTGCCGCCCCCGCCGCCACCCTCTCCTCCTCCTCCGCCACCGTTATTGCTGTCGCCGCTGGAGAGTAAAATCGTGATAGCAACAAAAATTAAGAGGATGGAAGCTACCAGCACTATGCCGAAAGATATCCTAATCAGATAAAATAAAATGCGCCAGATTTTTTGCCACCATTCCTGCAACTGCAAGCGCAAGAACTTGTTTCGCAAAATATCTCGAAAGTTCTTGGGAAATAGGTAGGCAATGTCGCCGGATTCTGCTACTTGCAGGTTGCCGCCTGCTTCGGAGGCGAGGCTTAACAGTTCTCGCTGGGCAAAATTGACATCTAATCCAGCTTTTGCCGCCACGTCTCCAACCGTAACGCGGTAGCCAAGTTGTTCGACGGCTTGCATAATGGTGGGATTCGGAGCCATAGGTTTCTCTCTGTGAAAATTACCCGGTTATTTTTATTATATATTGCGGGAATTCGAGCGGGTTTTGGCGATCGCCTTTCTGATTTTTTTGAAGCCGCCCTTGACTTTGGGACAAAATATTGCTAGTGTTTTGCCGAATAACTTTTAAGTATGGGCTGAACTCGGATAGCTTAATAAAACTTTGTGATTGAATTTCTTCTCGGCAGGTTATTTGCTTGTTTGCTCTGAGGGTCAACGACGGGGATGGTGAGTACAGCTAGTAGGGTAAGGTGCGCGATCGTCGCCCGTTGGTGTTAGCTTTCGCGATCCGAAGGAAAGCCATCGCAGAGGATTGTCCCTGCACCCTCCAGCAGAACTTTTGCCACCGTTGCGGGTTTTTGTAAGTTTTGTGTAGAGTACGAGAGAGAGGTTAAAGAAATCTGGTTTTTTTGCAAGTCTTGCAAGACTTATATAAAATAGATAGAACTTGCGAGAGTGTTAAACCCAAGGGCGTGTTTTAAGGTTCGCAGTTGCGATCGACTAAACTTTTTAGCGCCCTCAACACAACGGTCCACTACAACAGTGGCGCAATTATTAATAGGAAAACTTTACAGGCTAATTTTTCTGATTAGCCGCTAACCAAAGAATCGCATATGCCAAGAACTCAACGCAACGATAACTTTATTGACAAAAGTTTCACGGTAATGGCTGATATCATCCTAAAGATTATGCCAGCCAAAAAGCAGGCGAAGGAAGCTTTTGCTTATTACCGGGATGGTATGTCCGCTCAAGCAGATGGCGAATATGCTGAAGCGCTGGACAATTATCATGAAGCCCTGAAACTGGAGGAAGATCCTTACGATCGCAGTTATGTCTTGTACAATATGGGGCTGATTCATACTAGCAACGGCGAACACGATAAAGCTTTGGAATATTACAGCGAGGCTTTGGATCTCAATCCGAGAATGCCACAAGCACTGAATAATATTGCTGTGATTTACCACTATCAAGGGGAAAAAGAAAAGGAAGCGGGCAATCTTGAAGCGGCGGAAGGGCTGTTTGATAAAGCTGCGGATTATTGGAAGGAGGCTATTCGCTTGGCCCCGAACAATTACATTGAGGTACAAAATTGGCTGAAGACGACAGGTCGATCGCAAATTGATGTGTATTTTTAACTATGATGGGAATGGGGCATAGGGCATGGAGCATTAGTTATTTGTTCTATGTTTGTTGTTTGTTATTGTTTGTAATAAGCAATTCCCACTTCCCCATTCCCAATTCCCCATTTCCAATTCCCCATTCCCAATTTTTATGATTGACAGAGAAGAAGTTCGGAAAGTAGCGAATTTAGCGAGATTGGAATTAACGCCGGAAGAAGAAGAGCAGTTTACTGGTCAACTTAACGGTATTTTGGATTATTTCGAGCAGTTGAGCGAACTGGATACGAGTAAGGTGCAGCCGACAACGCGGGCGATCGATGTTAGTAACGTGATGCGATCGGACGATTTGCAACCTTTTCCTAAACGAGAAAGTATTTTGGAGGGAGCCCCCGATCGCGATGGGGAGTTTTTTAAAGTGCCTAAGATTATGTAGGGTTCCCCCTACGCATCTAACTCAGGAAAATCACTTGAGGGGCTGGCTCCCATGCCAACCCCACAAGCAGATTAAACTAAGTGTGGAACAAGTAATAAGTAAGCCCGGTAAAAGCCACCCCAAAAGCAGATTAAACTGATAGAAACTCAAAACAATCTCACTAATAGGGATAAATCTGTAAAGTTCATTCTTGGGGTGACAAATAGTCATGTACATATTAATTGGTGGAGCAGGAATGATGGGGCTGGGTTTAGCCCAGCAGCTATTAAAACTCGGTCATACGGTTGCAATCATCGATGTCGACCCGCTTGCGTGTCGCTTTGCTCGTGAAAAAATCGGAGTGATGGCATTTGAAGGCAGTGCGGTGAGTACAACGGTTCTTCTGGAAGCGGGAATTAAACAAGCAAACGCAGTCGTTGCAGCACTCAGCGATGATGCACTGAATTTAGCGCTGATCACCCTATCCAGAAGCTATGGCATTTCCCATATAGTGGTGCGAATGCGCGATCGCGAATTCATGGAAGCCTATCGCCTTGCCGGAGCCAGTCACATCATCAGCACGATTGATTTGGCAGTCGCAACAATGGCAAATGCGATTGAATATCCTCAAATCGAATCGATGATGCACTTTGAACAAGGACAAGTCGAGGTGCTCAAGCTGCCCGTTCCAGGCGATTGCAATGTGGCAGGTCGCAGCGTTGCTCAAATTGCTCAAGACCCTGGTTTTCCAACAGGTTCGCTGATTATTGGTTATCAATGCCATGCCTGCGCCAATCTGGAGATTCCAAACGGCAATACTGTTCTAGAAGCAGGTTCTACCATTCTCGTCGTCACCCGTCCAGAGCTAGTTCACCAGATGATTGATTACCTCGGCATTCGCGCTAGTCATCTGCCAACGTTAGAAGTTTCTCATCCAAATCTTTGATGTAAGGCTCAACCAGATCCTCTGGAACAATTCGCTTGCGGAGGGCATCGCTAACAGCTCCTTTTTCTGCTAGGAGCAATCGCCGTCGAATCGTATCTAACCCGCTGCGATCGCCCTGTACTTGCCCTGCCCGATGTTTATTGTAGAGATCGCGCAGCACTCGCTCAGAGTGTGCTACTCGTGCTTGATATGATGCCCATAACTCCTCGTAAACTGCCTTCGGCAACACGCCAGATTTCAGCAAACTATCTAGCTCATCTTGAGCCGCTTTGGAAGCGATCAACTGAATCTGTAACTGCCCAGCTTCCTGCATTACATCAGAAACACGGCTTATTTTTAGTCGTTTTACCATCCACGGTAAACTTAATCCCTGTCCGACTAAGGAGAATAAAACTGCACCGAAAACCAGGGCAATTATGTTATCGCGTCCTGGTAGAGTCAAGGGAATCGCAACAGCTAAGGCCATTGATAGAGACCCTTTAATATTCCCTAAAACTAAAATGTGCTGCCAGCGTAGCGGAATGGGACGATCGAACCAGCGCAGCCCGGCTAAGAACAAATAGACCGAAAGAATTCGTCCGAGTTGATAGGCCAGAATGACGAATAAAATGGATGGCAAAATTCTCCACAGCGTTAGCGGGTTAATTTCAATCCCAATCAGCAGGAAAATAAACGTATTGACGCCAAAACCAGCGTATTCCCAGAAACTCAGCAAGGTAATCCGATCTGAGGCAGACGAACTGCGAGGCAGCCCGAGGTTGCCAAAAACAAGTCCGGTGATAACCACCGCCACTGCGCCCGATACGCCTAAAAATTGTCCGATTTGGAAGGTTCCCAATGCGAGAGCGACGGTTAGCAAAAGGCTACTCAACGGATCGTTTAAGCGAACAAATATCGGCACGCTCAAATAACCTAAAACACCCCCGACCACTGCCCCACCTAAGGCAACCACGAGCAGTTCCTTCACGCCTTGTATAGGGGTGAGATAGCCTGTCGCATAAATGACCAAAACCAAATTAAATGAAATTAGAGCAGCCGCATCGTTAAACAGAGTTTCTCCTTCCACGATGGTGGATAGCCGGGAAGGCACACGGATCTCTTTAAAAACCGCGATCATTGAGACTGTATCAGTGTTTGCCAGAATGACTCCGATCAGCGACGCTGGAATCCAGTCTAGCCCCAGCCCAAATTTAACCAGAACAGCGATAATTGCTGAAGAAAAGATAGAGCCTGGACCAGCCAGCAGGGCGATCGGCTTAAATGTACTGCGGAGACGGCTGATATCGGTATTGATAGCTGCTTCAAAAATCAGAATTGGTAGAAAAAGATTTAATACTAAAGATGGGTCTAAACCAATTCGACGCGACAAAACCTCCGTAATCGGCAAGCCTGCTAACACTAAGCCCGTTACATAGGGAATTCGCAACCGTTGAGTTACGAGTGCAACAACAGTTGCAATCAGCAGCAGAATGATCAAGATGATGACCAATTCAGGAATGACTCCTGCCGTTTGGCTATTTGTAGCAGGCTCGCTGCCCAAGGGAGTTTGTTGCGCTACAATCGACTCTATCACCGATACTCCTCCCATAAACTCGTTTTCCTCAAAGAAATTAACAGATTAACTACCGTTTTAGTCTACAGGAGACGGTTCACTCTGTTGTAGGCGTAACTGCAATTTATGTGGTGTATTTGGATGAATGCTGAAGAAGCTGAAACAGGATTTCTGGGTTGGTTGGGTGATCTGATCGTTTTTAAAGAGCAGTTTTTTTGGTAGATCTGGATGATTTCCAAACCCTTACAAGATGCTAATTGCTCTTAATTGTGCTGGTTTTTAATTTTTTTAAACAGTCTCTTCTGAAGTGTTGCCGACCCGATCGCCGTTGCCGCTAAGGCGGGTACTGGAAGTTGTCGATCCGTATGTCAGGAATAAGAGAGCAATGCCCAAAATCATCGACCTTCCAATTTTTGAGTGGGTTTTGGACGTTCTGATTCGCGGGACTAAATTCCTCGAAGGTAATCGTCCTTTCTGACATTGAATTTAGGTAGCATCACAGACACGCCATGTCAGAATCTCCCAACGTTTAAGGACAGGTTCAGCAATCACGATCTCATTTTCTCTTGCCTCTATGACGAGCAAATAATCTCCCTGGTTAAATCTGTCATTGTACATTCTTGCTTGTTCTTCTGGCACCAACCATCCTTGAAGCGCGCCACATAGACCGCCAGCAGTTGCAGCAATCCCACTTCCAAAAAAAGTTGCTAAAATGCTTTCCACCGCTAATGCCTGACCAATACCGGGGATTAGCAGGCTGCTGAGTCCAACAATTAAGGCTAGCGAACCTAGTCGTATGCTGCCTAAGATCGCGCCTACTTGTGCGCCTGCTGCTCTTGTCATTAAAATTTGTTTCACGCCCAGAGAGTCCAAATCATTATTGTCAGAAGGTTTAGCAATCACTGAAATCTTGTGCATGGGGAAGCCTCTGCTTTTTAGCTCAACTAGCGCCTGCTTTGCGTTTCGATGATTAGTAAATAGGCCGCTAGCACGTTTGAGATTTTGGTAATTCATGAGAAATATTCAATGTTAAACGCTACAAAATTGGTAAATAGTGTGTGAATTAGCTTGCAATAGCCTCATCACAAAAACTACTTAGTTCAGAGGTGCAAAACGTTTTAGCAAAGCTGATAAAGGAATCATTGGCAGTCCGAATCCGATACAAATTAAGCCTTGGATTAGGCTCAAAGCTTCAGTGTCGAATAACTGATTCATAATGCCCCATTGGCTAAACAGGAATTGGAGAATGAAAATAGCCCCAATGCCGATCGCCACAGCATAGCCAACTGATTCATCTTTACCGCGCAGTTTGGCGATGATCGCCGGAATGAAGCGACTGATGCTTAATAGGTAAAAAGCTTCGGCTGCAACCAATGCTTGAATTGCCATCGTCCGGGCTAGAGCTTCATTGCCTGTGGTTTGGACGATCCATTCAAACATCCCAAAGATCGCAATCCAGTTAAATACCGAAACTGTCAGAATCCGAGCCGTCAGCCTGCGAGACAGAAGCGGTTCATTGGCAGGTCGAGGCGGCTGTTGCATGACATCGGGAGAGGGCGGCTCAAACGCCAACGGTAAGCTCAACGCAACTGAACTGACCATATTCAGCCAGAGAATTTGTACTGGCAAAATGGGTAGCGGGGTTGCCAAAAGTACGGCAATCAAGATGGTCATGGACTCTCCACCATTCACGGGTAGGATGAAGGCGATCGCCCGCAGCAGATTCTTATAAACCGTGCGTCCTTCCTCAACTGCTTTCTCGATCGAAGCAAAGTTGTCATCCGTCAGAATCATATCTGCGGCTTCTTTTGTGACTTCAGTGCCCGTGATGCCCATCGCTACCCCAATATCAGCTTGCTTCAGGGCGGGAGCATCATTAACTCCATCTCCAGTCATCGCCACAATCTCACCCTTAGACTGAAGTGCTTCGACAATGCGGAGCTTTTGTTCTGGCGCTACACGAGCAAACACGCTGCTTTGTTCGACAGCATTGGCTAATTGCTGCTGATTCATTTGAGCGAGTTCTTGACCCGTAAAAACGGGAGCCTCTTGGGTTTGATTTAGTCCCATTTGGTGCGCGATCGCTGCGGCTGTTTTGGCATGGTCGCCGGTAATCATCTTCACCTGAATTCCCGCAGACCGACAGGCTTCAATCGCTTGAATCGCTTCGGGGCGAGGCGGGTCGATCATGCCTTGCAGCCCCAGAAAAGTTAACCCTTGCTCAATATCAGAATGCTCAATAGAAGATTGAGAAGCGGGTACAACTTTCTTGGCAAGTGCTAGAACTCGTAGCCCTTTTTTCGCCATCCTCTCGACGGCTTCCTCGATCTGCACGGGGTTGAGGGCGATCGTCTCTCCCTCTTCATCGAGCATCTGGCGACACCGCGTGAGAATTGCCTCAATTGAACCCTTGACATAAATCAACCGTTCTGGACGATCGTCATGTAAGGTTGCCATGTATTGAAACTGAGATTCAAACGGCAGTGTATCGAGCCGGGAAAGCGCTTCCTCCAGTTGCTCAGTAATTAACCCCGCTTTTTGGGCTACCGCAACCAGCGCCCCTTCCGTGGGACTACCGATCGCAGTCCAGTTCCCGTCTTGCACGTCTAGATAAGAATCGTTGCACAACAGTCCTGCTTGCAGGCATTCATATAAAGCAGGTGCGTTTGCCAGGTCAACGGAATGTCCATTTACAGAAATTTTCCCGTCTGGTGCATATCCTCCACCGCTAACCCGATATCGCTTTCCACCGGCATCAATTTCCTGAACAGTCATTTGATTCTGAGTCAAGGTTCCGGTTTTGTCGGAACAAATCACGGTGGTGCTGCCCAGCGTCTCAATTGCCGGAAGTTTGCGAATAATGGCGTGTTGCTTTGCCATTTGGGAAACCCCGATCGCCAGTGTCACCGTTAAAATCGCGGGTAAGCCTTCAGGAATTGCGCTGACGGCAAGGGCCACAGATGCCTTGAACACCTCAACCCAAGAAAATCTCTGGGCAATGCCTGCGACAAAGGTGAAGGCAGCCAAACCTAAAATGACATAGAGCAAGGTTTTGCTAAATTTGTCAATTTTGCGGCTCAGCGGGGTTTCCAGTGTGCTACTTTGCTGCATGAGTTGGGAGATGTGTCCGGTCTCGGTCATGTCACCAATGCTGACGACCAGTCCGCGTCCCTGTCCAAACGTTACCAGGCTTCCGGTATATGCCATGTTCGTGCGATCGGCCAGTGCAGCGTCTGCCTCTAGCGCCTGGGATTGCTTCTGGACCGGGACAGATTCTCCCGTTAACGCTGACTCATCGACTTGTAAGTCACGGACTTCGATCAGCCGCAGATCCGCAGACACTTTATCCCCAGAAGACAGCAAGACGAGATCGCCGGGAACCAGTTCGCTGGATGGAACCACTTGCTTTTGACCGTTGCGGAGAATGGTTGCCTCAGTTGCAACAGATTTTGCTAAGGCGGCGATCGCATTCTCTGCCTTTGATTCTTGAACGAAACCAATGGTGGCATTCGTCAGAGCAACCCCAAAAATTACCCCTGAATCAATCCACTCTTTCAGAAAGGCTGTCACTATGCCAGAGGCTAACAAAATGTAGATTAGCGGCTGATTCAGTTGCTGAAAAAATCGCAACCAGGCACTTTGCGGCTTCTGAGCCGTTAGTTGATTGGGCCCGATGATCTCGCGCCGTTGGGCTGACACGTGGGAAGATAGACCTATTTCCAGGTCAGTCTCTAAAAGCCGAGCTACTTTCTCGGCAGAGAGGTGATGCCAAGAGTGTTCTACTAATTTTTCTACATTGGTTGCAGTCATAACGCTTCTTGTCAAGCCAAGTGCTTTTCTGTTGGTTCGTCTTGTTTCTAGCGTCATTGATGAATGTGAGCTAAAAGTGATGGACTGATTTCTGTTACTCACATTTGGATCACATTTGCTTCCTATACCTAGGAAGAGAACCAATTGAGATAGCTTATGGACTGGCAAACCTTAGTTCGCTGGATTTGATTTATTGTTGCCTTTGATTAATAGGGTTGTCAAAAGCATTACTTTTGATAGATGAACTATCGTACATTCACTTGTTAATTTGAAAGGCTAAAAGACTTGATGCTGAGTTTTATCGGCAAAATTGCGTTTCACAACAAACACAACAAACAAAGAATATGCAATTATTAAAGCTATTTGTTCAAGGAATCAGCGTCAGCACTGTTGCAATTTTGGGTTTAGGTGCTTGCAACCCGCCCAATACTTCACAGACAACAGTTCCATCTACTTCTGCTCCCACAACTGCCACTGGAAATACGACTGCTCCAACCGCTTCTGCGCCTGCAACCACGACCGCACAGACGCCTCAGAATCAAGACATTGACGATATTGCCGATCGCGTAGAAGACGCTTTAGACTCGGATGCCACCCTCAAGCCATTCGATTTGGACGCAGACGATCGGGATAATTCGATTGTGTTAACAGGGCGCGTTCAAACGGCAGAACAAAAAGCATTGGCAGAACAACTCGCTCGGCAAGTTGCAGCGAATGTTTCCATCAATAACGAAATCGTCACTCAGTAGTTCCTAACAGTGAAGTGGCAAGCGCCAAAGGCGCTTGCCACTGAAAAAAAAATGCGCGATCGCAGCCAGAAAATCAATGGCTTAGCCAACATTATTTAACTGGATGCGATCGCTATATTGAAACAATAAACTTATTCAACGATCTCGTAACGGACTAACTGGCGAACATTTTGACGCGATAACTGTAGTTCTTGCGCGATCGCTGTCTCTATCTGGGTTGCGTCAGTCATTGGCAATTCTAATTGCAATCGCTTCAAAATGGGTTCTGCTGTTTCTACCGCAACCAGGGTTGTTCCTTGTTTTCGGTTAATCACCGCGTTGATGAGCAATATATTGACAGAAACCGTTGCTTTAAGCTGGGTATCTGCCTGAAGTTTATTCTTTGCGATCTGGGGTTGTTGTAATTCTTGAGCCATTAGGAAACTGGAACCAACCCAAAACGCGATCGCCACAAACGGCAATGGCATCCAAAACTCTGCGCCTGATGCTTTTAACCAACGTCTAATCATCAGCTATTCTTTCCCATCCGTTTTGAGGCTCCTACTATCTTTTTGCACTTTAATACAACTTGCTCTATCCTAAAATCTAGCTTAAAGAAGATGCGCGAATCGCCTCAAACTCTAATGCTGAAAACTGCAAGCTGTGAAGGAAGCGAGCCGAGATATGAGAGTTTTGCTGGTGGAAGATGACCCAAAGCAACTGATGCCGCTGCAAACGGTACTAGCTCAAGCAGGACATAGCGTGGATGGGGTAAAAGATGGAGAGACGGCACAGTGGCTGTTATCAGAAAAAGATTATGATTTGTTGATTTTGGACTGGATGTTGCCACATATCAGTGGGGTAAATCTCTGTCGTCAATATCGAGCCGCAGGGAAAACAGCGCCGATTTTGATGATCACCGCAAGAGACACCACCCCTGAAAAAGTGACCGGGTTAGACGCAGGCGCAGATGATTACCTGGTGAAACCGATCGATCTGGTTGAATTCATGGCACGAGTCCGGGCATTAAGACGGCGATCGCCCCTTTGGCAAGGAGATACGCTCAGCCTTGAGGATCTGCACCTCCACCTCGATACTCTTACTGTTGAGCGACAAGGTGCAACCGTTTCCCTCTCCAGTCGCGAGTTTCAGTTGTTGGAGTATTTTATGCGTCATCCTCGACAGGTTTTGAGTCGGAATCAGATTGAACAAGCGGTGTGGGAATGGGGGACTCAACCAGAGAGCAATGCGATCACCGTTCTAGTTCGCAAACTCCGCCAACGCTTGCAGGCTGTAGGATCGGCAGACTGGATTGAGAGCATTTACGGTATGGGTTATCGCCTTACTTCCCCTGAACAGTAACGATCGTAAAGGCAAGCCGTGTTCAATCAAAGTCGTCGCAATCTGGCTCGTTGGTTCACCCTCTCAATGGGAAGCATTCTCGTGCTGTTTGCGGGGGTGATTTACCGGATTGAGGTAAAAGATAAATTGGAGGCACTCGATCGACTCCTCTATGACAAAACTAGAGTCATGGCTGCCAGCGTGCATTATGAAGTTCGCCAAAACCAGAACCAGGTCGATCTGAGTCATGTCCCTTTGTTAGGCAGTGGGTCTCATCCCCTTGCAGAAGATCTGATTTATGTGCGCTGGTTTAACGCCCAAAGGCGGCTCGTTCGTTTTTTTGGGACTCCTCCTTCAGAGCAGTTAAATACGCCCTTTGGTTATCTCACAGTTCGATCGACCGATCCACTTTTGGGAAAAGGAATCTGGCTGCGTCAGGTGACATTACCCGTTGAAGGTAGAACAGGGGTACTCGGTTATCTTCAGGTTGCAACTCCCCTGACAGAAACTCAAAACAGGCTCACTGAACTTCAGATTGTGCTAACTTTCGCTGTCCCGATCGCACTGGGCTTAATTGCCATCACAGGTTGGTTTCTCAGCGGGCTGGCCATGCAACCGATTCGGCAAGCCTATCAACAACTTCAACGCTTTACAGCCGATGCCTCTCACGAGTTGCGATCGCCCCTGTCTGCCATTCTCACTAATGCCCAGCTTGGGTTGCTCATCGCGGCTGATGATTCGCGTTACCATCCTCCCTTAGAAAACATTGTAGATAGCGCAAAATCAATGGGAGCGCTGGTGAATAATTTACTGCTGTTGGCTCGTCATCAAGGGCGACTTACGCCGGAATCGCTCAAGTTAATCAATCTCAACGAGTTGCTGAGCAATTTAGCAACCCAGTTTGTCGCACTTGCAGAACCCCAAAATATCAAACTGACCTGTGAATTACCGGCACAACGGATTGAATTATTGGCTGACCCTGATTTGCTACGGCAAGTGGTCGAAAACTTGCTTTACAATGCCTGTAAATATACTCCCGTTGGCGGAACTGTAAAAATACGCCTAGTTCTTCCTTCCAATTTGGCGGTCATTCAGATAATTGATACTGGAATCGGTATTCCAGAAGCGGACTTACCCTATATTTTCGATCGCTTCTATCGAGTAGACACCGAGCGATCGCAGGAGAGTGGAGGCTTTGGGCTCGGGTTAGCGATCGTCCAACAGATTGTCCAGGCTCATGGTGGAAAAATTTATGTGACGAGTGAAGTGGGCAAAGGCTCAACGTTTCAGATTGAACTGCCGCTCAAACCTTATCACTAAGCCGCCTCAAACGAGAGAGAAGGTGTACTCTGCTTTAGACAGAACTGCAATGTATGTGGTGTATTTGGATGAAGGCCGATGAAGCTGAAACATGATTTCTGGGTTGGTTGGGCGATCGCCGCGATCGTCATTACCTCTTGTTCTGAGCAAACTACCTCACAAAGGCAACAACCTGATACAAAACGTGAAACCTCACTGAGATCGGTTACCTTAGATAAAACAAAGGTTGTGATGGGACAAACCCTATATGTCCCTATTTACTCGCATATTTATCACTACAATAGCCAGGATGAGGTGATGGAGTTGTCAGCCACGCTCAGTATTCGCAATACGGATCTGACAAATTCGATTATTATCACTTCTGTGCGTTACTACGATACCGATGGGAAATTGATTAGGCAGGATATTAAGAGTCCTGTAGAACTCAAGCCGCTTGCTTCCACACACTTTTTTATTGCAGCAAATGATACAAGTGGAGGCTCAGGTGCCAACTTTATTGTGGAGTGGGTTGCAGAAAAAACGGTTTATGAGCCTGTCATTGAAGCTGTCATGATCAGTACCTCTTTTTCTCAGGGCATTTCATTTGTTAGTCCCGCTAAAGTTCTCAAGCAACACAAAATGCCAAAATGATTTTAGAGGATTAAATTCTTGCTTTACAAGGTAGTTTTAGACTACCATAAGAGGAGCATCTTATATTTGTAAGAACACTTCTTCTGGCTTCTTACTTCTGACTATTTTCTCGTGACTCCTAACTCCAATTTCTAGCTCTGCTGCTTTCATTGAGATCCTCGCATTTTTAATTTTTAACTTGGTACATCACTATAATTGGTCCAGTATAAAACGATAGTATTACTGTGCATAACTACCAACTTTTTTATGTTAAGATTAGAGAGTTTGAGGGTGAATGCTAAAAATATAAATGAGGACTTAGGGTATGCAAAAGCGACAATTGGGGACATCACAAATTCAGATTACCCCGATAATTATGGGGACTTGGCAAGCTGGGAAGCGGATGTGGGTGGGAATTGAGGATGCTGAAACTGTAAAAGCAATGCGCGCCGCTTTTGAGGCAGGTATTACCACATTTGATACGGCTGAGGTTTACGGAGAAGGGCATTCGGAACAAATTATCGGTCAAGCACTTTCAGATGTGCGATCGCAAGTAGTTTATGCTAGCAAAGTTTTCGCCAACCACTTGAAACCGGATTTGTTAATCGAAGCGTGCGATCGATCGCTAAAAAACCTCAACACCGATTATATCGACCTTTACCAAATCCACTGGCCCGCTGGCACTTGGAATTCCGAGTTAGTGCCAATTGCAGAAACAATGGACGCCCTGAACAAGTTAAAAGAACAGGGAAAAATTCGGGCGATCGGCGTTTCCAACTTCTCCCGCGCCCAAATAGAAGAAGCGGCTCAATACGGACGCATCGACAGCTTGCAACCGCCATATTCTCTGTTTTGGCGCTGGGTAGAAAAAGATGCTATGTCCTATTGTGTGGACAATCATATCTCCATCATTGCCTATTCATCTCTAGCTCAAGGAATATTGACAGGTAAATTCGGGCCAGAACACAAGTTTGAAGAAGGCGACCACCGCGCCAAAAATAAGCTGTTTATAAAAGAAAATTACGACCGAGTGCAAACAGCATTAAATCAACTCAGGCCAATTGCCGATGGCCACCAGACAAGCTTAGGAAATTTAGCTTTAGCTTGGTTGATTTCCCAGCCACAAACAAATGCAATTGTCGGGGCGCGCGACGGCGAACAAGCAGCCGAAAATGCGAAAGCTGCTGAGGTAAAATTGAGTGAAGAGGAATTAAAAGAAATTGACGCGATCGGGCGCACCGTCACCGATCATTTAGACGATAACCCCGTTATGTGGAATTTCTAAAAGAGTTAATTCAGGACTAGCAAAACCTCTATATGTAGGGTGCGCTATTGGCGCGCACCTTACCCCTATAACCCACATTCCGCAGATGTGGGTGGAATTTTTTTATCAGTTGTGAAAAGTTGGAACCCCAAAGTTTTTCCGTTTA